>NZ_AICU01000069.1:0-34683 GCF_000257865.1 Streptococcus mitis SK575
GTTTTTCTAAAATAGGAATAATTTCATCTTTATGTTTTAAATAAAATTCATTTCCTCTTAAATAATCATCATAGTAATCAAGCAAAAATTGAATGGAAACAACTTCATCACATTCATAGTATCCATAAACTATTAGGTTTTCTGCTGTGTAAGGTAGTTCTTTTATGGTTTTAACATCTATACTTATATCTTTTGTTTTTGAGTTATATGTAATTGTTGCTTCTTGTTCCTTAACAAAATTCTGACTAGCTTCAGCATCTACATACTCAAATTTGATTTGAATATCTTGACTACAAACATATTCCTTCATTTGTCTTATAAAAACATCATCTGTATCTTGAAATAAAGTACAATCAAAAAAGTCATCTATATTATTTTCAAAACACCATCTACCTTCAGCAGTAAACCACATGTTGCATATATAATAACCATTTTCTTGACCCGTTCTTGCGGAGACTATATCTGATATGTCAGATTGACTATCTATAATATCAGTTGGATAATAAACATATTTATTTCTTTCTTCTTGAATTAAGAGAAAATACTCTATAGTTTTAAGATTTGATGCTTTAATATAAACTCTGCCATGTGCTTCTGATAAATTTGCCATATATTATTTACCTTCTTTCTCTTATTTCTATATAAGTATTATACATCCTAGGGTAGACATATTTTGTCTATATTCTAAAATTTAATATTGAAATTATGAAGCAGGACAAAAATTCTATTTCAGGAGAAAATGAAGAAAATCTTTTCACAATAAAACGCATAATATCAAGTTCTCTCAAGAACTGACACTATACGTTTTTCTGATTTTAAAGACTTTTTGTCCAATCTTTTTATTATTCTCTTACTTCACTAATCCACTCAATAAATTCTTGGAAATTAATTGTATCAGAAACCTTTTCAAAAATAGCTTCTGAATGAACTCTTGGATGAGGACGTTTTTTAAAAACTCCTTTAAACTCATAAGCGGTTGTTCCAAATTCATCTTTTTGGTGAACGAATACAACTATATTTCCAGTCAAGATTTCATCATAGCCTACAACCATTTCTTTTTTATTTTTATTGCGTTGAATAATAATTGTTTTTCCATTTTCATCAGTTGTAAGCTTGTTCATCCAACCATCATTTTCGTAAACTTTAGGAAACCAAATATAATGTTCCCCAGGATTGTTTGTTTTAGAAAATTCTTTCTTTCCTTTTGGATAGGTAGCACTTTCCCATGAGACATAATTTTCGCCATTTTTCTTTTTTATTCCAAACATTGTCAAAACTTGATCATGGGTACGCAAGCGCACACGATCTCCGACTTTAATAGAACCTTTCCATGCATATGGGTTATAAAGCTTATTGTAATCGTAAGGAATGAACTTACCATCTTTTTTTAATTCCGATTTCTTTAAACGAATCTTTTTAACAAACTCTTGAATTTGACCATCTAAATCTTCTTTTGTCCGATTATTACAATCAAAACGATATAATTGCATTTGAGTTTTTTCTACAATTACGCGCTCACGATAAGAATCTTCCGCGACTTGATTTTTGTGGTAAGATTCGTCAACTTCAATACCAATGTTGAATTGAGGAAAATATAAATCTACCAAATATCGCTTCCCATCTTCTCCACGAACTAATTGCTGAGTTGAAAATTCAATTTGATTATCATCTAACTTATGAATAATACGACTTATAACATAATATTCATATTTTTTGTGAGCAATTTTAGAAAGCATTAACGCATTATATTCTAGCTCAGAAAGAGCTGGTTTTTCTTTTTTCACCATTTTTTCTACCTTTTATTAATTCTATTGGTTTTATAATTTTTATATTCATTAAGTTATAGAACAATCTATATAGATAGTTCCAATTCTATTCCGATAAAAAATTTAAATATCTTTTGTTTTAAAATTTGTGTTCTAACAACCATTTCGATTAGTTAAATCTTCCAATCTTTCTTCTCCTGATTTAAGCATCTCTTTCTCAACTTGATTCCATTCTCCAAATAGTAAATCATGAAGAACGATTGCTGCTGAAGTTGTATTTTCTTTTGAATCATATACACAGCTTCTATCTCGTTGATAAATTTGAATTCTTTCAAAGATAGCTAGTTCTTCCAATTGTCGTGTATTATCAACTAAATGATTTACAATGAAATCATGATGTTCTTTTGGAGTTGCGCGTGCTTGATTTGGATTGATAGCGTATAGTTCTTCGTATCGGATAAGAGTACTTAGATAGGACAGCTCAGGCTTTGCCGCAATTAAGTCTAATTTTACTTCATATCCCTTATTTTTCAATAGTTGTGCTGTTTTCTTTGGAACATCAATAGTACGTAAAGTTCCCTCAATCAAAAGATTGTATCCCAAATGACTCAATTCTCTTACTAAAGACTCCACCATTTTTCCCGCAAAATCTTTGGTGTATTCTACACTGTCTTTGTCATATTCTTGCTGCAGTTCTAAATAGCGTGGATGCTGAGAACGAAAACTATCGCCATCTATGATAACAATATTTCCTTGAAATTCTTTCTGTTTAATACGATGAATTGTAGTCTTGCCGGCACCACTTTGCCCTCCAAGCAATATCGCTATAGGTTGCTTACTGGACTTTTTTCCTCTTGTCAGTGAACGAAGATTCCGTGCTAGAGCATGTTTGAATTCACTATCAGTATAATCTTGGATTTCCATTAGGCTACCATCCGTTTTTCAGATATCTCTAACATACGTTCAATTCCATCCAAATAGCCGCTATATCTTTCTATTTCATCAAAAGTTTCTACTAAATAGATATTCGTATGAATCAAGTCAGATAGATCATCACTCATTAAAATCCAAGGATTAGATTCATCATCAATGCTAATTCCCTGGCTATCTTGATAACGATAGAGTCGAGATAATAGATTAGCACCTCTTTCTTTCACAATTTCAATTTTTAAAGTCAGTTCATAATCTTCAACAGGATTGAGCATTTTGTCTTCTCCTACGATATCGACATAAGATACATTAAACTTCTGGCAGATGATGTCTATTAGTTCCGTAGAGACTGAACTCGTTCCATTTTCATAACGACTTAAGCTATTTCGAGAAATACCTATAATCCGTGCAAATTCGGGTTGTGTTAAGTCATGTGTTTTACGTAAGGATTTTATGTTCTTTCCAATCATGGCAAACTCCTTTATTTTTCTAAATCCATTATAGCATAAAAAAACAGAACGCACCAAAATTGGTGCGTTATTTCTTGTTTTTCTAGCCTAAACTTTACTTCTAAAAAAGCCACCTTAAAGAGTAATTCCTTTTTCGGTGGCTTTTCAAAATACTATACATTAAAATACTCTTGTTTAATTTTTGTAAGCAGATTGTTAGCAACCGAAGTTACACCAACATGCATCAGTTCAGGATCAGAATAATCTAGATTACGAGCATAGACTTCTGCAACAGTCTTAGCAATATGCTCATCCAATTTATAATTGGAGGCTTTTAATAGTGCTTGAAATAATTCTGAACTATATAGTTTAATATTATTTTCCAATGATACTACTGCCATTTTTGTAACTCCTCCCCTGTTTTTGATTGATAAACCTTCTCTATTTTCATTATATCACAAAAAGATTGGTTGTGAATGGATAATTATTTAAAAGAATAGGGGTTTCTAAACTCAGCAAGCATTTCTTCTTTTGTAATTTCATTCTGACGAAAACGAGCTAAAGCTTGGGTTGGATTGTCATCAGTCTGAACACCATAGATAAAATCAAAATGGTGTTGTAATTCATCTGGATTTTCCCGATTTTGAACGACAAATTCCGCAAAATCTAAATCTGACTCTGACTTTTTATGTTTTGCAAAATAGTGACAATGATAGTCAGGGTTCTTAAAAATTTCTATAAAATTTGAAATACGAAATTCTACTATAATTAGAATCTATACATAGCTTACTTCTGGTCATTTAAAACGAGCCCTGTTCTCCAAAATAATTTTATTAAAAAGAAAAACCCTGCCAAATTAATTTTTGGTAGGGTTTTTGGTAGGAAACTAAATTAATTTATCAGTTTCTAAAATGTGTTCACGATTCTAAAAGGCTGATACTATAGTATTCCGAATTCTAATTGGTATATGCCTCTTATTTAAGAGTAACTGAAGCTCCAGCTTCTTCCAATTTAGCTTTGATTTCTTCAGCTTCTGCAGTTGCAACGCCTTCTTTAACAAGTGCTGGTGCACCGTCAACAAGTTCTTTAG
This sequence comes from Streptococcus mitis SK575, assembly GCF_000257865.1. Taxonomy (GTDB): domain Bacteria; phylum Bacillota; class Bacilli; order Lactobacillales; family Streptococcaceae; genus Streptococcus; species Streptococcus mitis_CQ. Next base: position 4,236 of record NZ_AICU01000069.1, read on the forward strand.
CTTCTTTAAGACCAAGACCTGTGATTTCACGTACAACTTTGATAACGCCAACTTTTTTGTCGCCTGCAGATGTCAATTCAACGTCGAATGAATCTTTAGCAGCACCAGCGTCAGCAGCACCAGCTGCAGCAACAGCTACAGGAGCAGCTGCAGTTACACCAAATTCTTCTTCGATAGCTTTTACAAGGTCGTTCAATTCAAGGATTGAAGCTTCTTTAATTTCAGCAATAATGTTTTCAATGTTCAATGCCATTGTTATTTCCTCCAAATATGTTTTAAATTTATAGTAGATTTTCGTAGCTAGGCTACGCTGCGTAGCTTAAGATTAAGCTGCGTCTTCTTTGTTGTCTGCAACCGCTTTGACTGCAAGAGCAACGTTGCGCACTGGCGCTTGAAGTACAGAAAGGAGCATAGAAAGAAGTCCTTCGCGGTTTGGAAGAGTTGCAAGTGCAAGAATCTCTTCTTTAGATGCGACAGCGCCTTCGATTGCACCACCTTTGATTTCAAGTGCTTCAGCGTTTTTAGAAAAGTCGTTCAAGATTTTCGCTGGTGCGATAACATCTTCGTTAGAAAATGCTACTGCAGATGGTCCAACAAATACAGATGCAAGATCTTCAAGACCAGCTTTTTCAGCTGCACGACGCAAGATTGAGTTTTTAATCACTTTATACTCAACTTCGCTTCCACGAAGCTCACGACGAAGAACTGTATCTTGCTCAACTGTCAAACCACGAGCGTCTACAACGACGATAGATGCAGCAGCTTTCATTTTTTCAGCTACTACGTCAACTAGTTCCGCTTTTTTAGCAATAATTGCTTCACTCATTAGTGTGTTCACCTCCGTAATTATTTTGCTTGGGGAAATTTTCCAAAAGAAAAACGCGCCCAAACCTAGACACGAAAGTACAATACGCTTCTTTTTACATGATACGTTTTGTCCTCGGTAGGATACTTATGAGTCGAGCTCCCCTACTGTCTTAGGCAGTTTTTTCAAACCGTATATAAGTATAGCATAGTCAAAAAAAGAATGCAAGATTTTTGCAAACTTTTTTTAAAATTTTTTCGTGATTTTTCTTCTAAAGTTCTATTGTCAAAACTTGACCTTGCTTAACAACCTGTTCTCCAGCGATATAAACATCATCAACATCACTGGATTTAACAGCATAGACGAGATGAGAAAGCATATTTTCCTGAGGTTGGAGATGAATTTTCCCTTGTGGTTGAATAACGAGAAAATCTGCCTGTTTACCAACTTCCAGACTTCCTATCTGATTTTCCATTCCTAGGACCTTAGCCCCTTCGATTGTCAGAGCCTTGAGGGATGTTTCGATTGGGAATTGGCTGGCATCCCCACTTTTCATCTTCTGAAGAAGGGCCGCAGTCCGTCCTTCCTCAAACATATCTAGATTATTATTGGAAGCAACCGAATCTGTCGCAATTCCTACTGCCACTCCTGCTTTTTGCAGTTGGATGATTGGAGCAATCCCTGAGGCCAGTTTGAGGTTACTGATAGGATTGTGGGCAATAGACACTTGAGAAGTTGCCAAACGTTCAATTTCTCGCTCGTTTAATTCGACCCCGTGAGCAAAGACAGACGGATGATCTAAATAACCCAGTTCTTCTAGAAAGGCGAGGGGGCGTTTGCCGTATCGTTTTAGAATAATTCCTGACTCCTCCTTGGTCTCCGCAACATGAATATGGATAGGAATATCCAGCTCTTTTGCCATTTCCAAGCTCTCTTCCAGCAAATCTTTACTACAGCTGTAGGGAGAATGTGGGGCTACCATAACCTTGAAATTTGGATTTTTATATTCTAAGATTTTCTCTATGATGAATCGAGTTCTGCTTATAATTTCATCAGTTGTCTCTGCCTCTGAAGAAAAGAGGGTCGGTGAGAAATAACAACGCATCTTGGAATCTTTCACTGCCTGATAAATCCGCTCAATCTCCACTCCATTTGGATTATACATATCATTAAAGGTTGTTGTTCCTGACTGGAGCATTTCTGTCAGCGCTTCTTTGACCGCCTTGGTAGTCATGTCTGGAGTAAACTCAGCTTCTGCAGGCCAAATATAGTCATTGAGCCATTCATGGAGATTGCTGTCATCCCGAATTCCTCGCAAGCCTGTCATAGCAGAATGTGTGTGGCAATTGACCAATCCAGGCATAATCCAGGCCCCCTGATAGTCTATAATCTGCTCAGCTTGCTCTAAAATCTCTGAATTCTCTTGACCGACATAGACGATTTGAGAATCCTTAACAGCTAAGATTCCATCCAGATAAACATGGAAATCTTGGTCACAAGTCACGATATTTACATGCTGATAGACTTTCATTCTAGGCTCCTTTTCTAAAAGACAATTTATACTCAAATTCAAACCGCTGCAGATTCTCCTTGCCGTAGGTATATGTTACTAAGTCTTATCTACAACCTCAAAGCAGTGCTTTGAGCAAGCTACAGCTAGCTTCCTAGCTTGCTCTTTAATTTTCATTGAGTATTACAGTGAATAATTTTTCTAGCTATTGTAACAAAAAAGTCACCCGAAGGCAACTTTTTTCGTCCATAAACTTTCAAAAGAGAATGGCTTATTCAGAGCTAAAAGCGGCAGCTTGCTGCATTTGGTAATACTTGCCCTTTCTAGTCATGAGATCCTGATGATTGCCATGCTCCACGATGTCGCCATCCACCAAGACAAGAATCAAATCCACATCCTGAATGGTTGACAAGCGGTGGGCGATGATAAAGCTAGTACGCCCCTTCATGAGTTTGGCAAAGGCATCCTGTACCAGCACTTCTGTCCGTGTATCGATAGAAGAAGTCGCCTCGTCTAAGATGAGAATCTTTGGAATAGCCAGAAAGACTCGGGCAATGGTCAAGAGCTGAGCCTGACCGACAGAGAGAGATTCTCCAGCATTTTCTAGCTTTGTATCATAGCCTTGAGGTAACTGTTGGATGAAAAAGTCTGCATTGGCTGCTTTGGCAGCAGCAATCACTTGCTCCCGACTAGCATCAGGATTGCCAAAGGCAATATTATCATGAATGGTTCCTTGCTTGAGCCAGGTTTCTTGGAGCACCATGCCAAACTGTTGTCTCAATGATGCTCGAGTATAATCATAAATGGAACGACCATCTAACAAGATATCTCCCGAGTTAATAGGATAAAAACGCATAAGAAGGTTGATAAAGGTTGATTTTCCAGCACCTGTCGGACCAACAATAGCTACCTTGCTACCGGATGGGATATCGATAGATAAATCCTTAATCAAAATCTTTTCAGGATTGTAGCCAAAAGAGACATGTCTAAAAGAAATAGCTCCCTTAACTTGGTCACTGGTCAAGACTGCCTTACCTGTTTCAGCCACCTCAGGACTCTCTAAGACTCCATAAACACGCTCTGCACAAGCCAGAGCACTTTGCAACTCAGCTAGAACTGAAGAAATATCGTTAAAGGGCTTGGTGTACTGTTGAACATAGTTCAAAAATGTCACTAAACGCCCAATGGTCAAGGTAGAGCCCATCATGATACGATAAGCACCCACTCCAGCTAAAAGCGCATAAATGAGTGCATTGACAAATCGAGTCGAAGGATTAACCGTTGATGAATAAAAGATGGCTGACTGAGAATAGCCTGCGTAGTTGTCATTAGCCTCACGCAGTCTTTGAATAAACTCTGCCTGAGCATTAAAGGACTGGATAATGGTCTGCTGGCTAAGCGATTCTTCAATCAACTGAGTCTGAATTCCCCTCGTCTCCGTTTGCTTCTGGAAGAGATGATAGGATCGTTTGGCAATGAAGCGTGAAATCACCATGGATAGTGGAGTCAACAGCAAGACTAAGAGAGTCATGAGGAGATGGATTTGGAGCATGGCTAGAATACTAACCAAAATCATCAAGACGCCAATGAAAAATTGGTTAAAAATCATAGTCAAGCCAGCTGCCAACTGTTCTATGTCCGTGGTTACACGACTGACCATCTCCCCACTTCCTTGTCGATCGACAAAAGCAATCGGTAACCGATGGAGCTTATGGATGATTCGCTCTCGCAAGCCTCTGGTATAAGAGAAAATTAGACGATTATAGAGGAGAGGATTGGCCCATTGAACTAGTGTATTTCCTATGACCACCAATACCATCTGAATGAAAATTTGCCAAAAAACTAGCGAAGACTCAGCCACTAGAACCTGGTCGATGACCTGCCCAATCAGAATAGGTAGGTAGATTGATAAGGCAACCTGGGCAATGGTTCCTAGAAAGGCTAGGAAAAGGAGGAAAGGATGACTTGATAAATCTTTGGCCAAACGTGTGAGTGTTTGATTTGCAGTTTGTCGTCTCATGCTAGTCCTCCTTTCCATGTTGGGATTCATTGATTTCACGATAGACTTGATTAGATTTCATCAAATCCTCGTGCTTGCCGATAGCTAGTAGCTCCCCTTTTTCCAAGAGAAGAATCTGGTCAGCCATCTGTAAAGTCGATGTTCTTTGAGAAATCAAAATTAAGCTCGTATTTGGCAAATTTTCTCGAATAGCTTTCAAGAGCCTAGACTCGGTAATAGTGTCGAGGGCCGAAGTCGCATCATCTAGGATGAGAAACGGAGCCTGGCGCAAGACTGCTCGTGCGATAGACAGCCTTTGTTTTTGACCGCCCGAGAAATTTCGACCTCCTGCCTCAACTAGAGCATCCAAGATTCCTTCCTTTTCACTGACAAAATCCTTTGCTTGCGCAATTTCCAAGGCCTGCCAGAGTTCTTGGTCAGTTACTTCTTGATCTAAACCTAGAGTCAAGTTGGAACGAATGGTTCCTTTAAAGAGTTCGACTTTTTGGGGCACATAGGCAATCCAAGACCGCCACTGCTCAAGATTACGAGGACTAGATCCATCTCGATAAAGGTCAATGCTCCCCTTGTCTGCTGGATAAAGTCCAAGGATGAGTTGCACCAAGCTTGATTTACCAGAACCCGTTCCCCCAATGATACCAAGGATTTGTCCTTGAGTCATATCAAAGGAAATGTCTCTCAGAGAAGGCTGGGCCGCATCAGGATAGGTAAAGGTCAGTTCTTGAACTTGTAAAACCCGCTCGCTGGTATCTTGCTTTTGTTCTAACTCTGAATGGATATCTTCTGGAGCCTCAGCAAAAACTTCCTCGATTCGCTTGGCTGAGATATAGGATTGGTTGAGGGAATTTATCAGCATGGCTAACTTGACCAATTCCACCAAAATCTGTAGTAGATAGTTGATAAGGGCAATGAGAGCACCTTGACTTAGCAATCCTCCTTGAATAGAAATATAGCCCTGCAAGATGATGACGAGGAGAGTTCCATTGACAATCAGATAAGTCAGAGGGGTTAATAAACTAGACCAGAAGCCTGTTTTTTCTTGCAATCTGGCATAAACTTGGTTAAGGGTTTGAAAAATTTGTAACTCTCGTTTTTCTTGGCCAAAAGCACGAATCACTCTCATTCCTTGTAATTGCTGGCGCGTTTCTTGAACCAGTTGGTCCGTTTTCTTTCTAAGACTACTGTAGAGAGGATTAACCAGTCTAGAGAGCCCTACAATAACAATGGTCAAAATGACAACCATGACCAAGAACCAGAAAGTCAGCTCAGCTGAGATTCGATAAGCCATAAAAATGGCACCAAAAACGATAATAGGCGCTCGCAAAAAGAGACGTAGGAATTGATTGATACCAGTCTGAATCTGGTAGGTATCCGAAGTCAAGCGAGTGACCAAGCTAGAAGTGGTCAAACGATCTCTGCTGTCCTTGGGCAAGAAAAGAATATGACGATAGAGATCATCTGTCAGTCCTTTGGCAAATCCAACCGCAGCCTTAGCTGAGTAGAACTGGGCTATTAAGGCCACTACAACACCAATTACTGCAAAGATAAGGAGCAAACCAATCTGCATCCAGAGATGACCTTGATTTTTCTGGGGCAAGGATTGGTCAACAATCCTAGCAATCACCATGGGAACCAAGAGTTCAAAAACAGCTTCTAGTAGCTTGAACAAGGGTGCAAAAATCGATTCCTTGATGTAAGATTTAAAGTAAGATAATAGGTGTTTCATAGATCCCTTCTATTCGTTTTCTAGAAATGAAGAAAGTGGGAAGCACCCACCCTCTCTGATTTATTTGTTTAAGTAAGGCAGTAGATAGCCATATCCTTCCTCTTCCATCTCATCCTTGACCACAAAGCGCAAGGATGCAGAATTAATACAGTAACGGAGGCCACCAAACTCACGCGGTCCATCTGTGAAAACATGACCCAAGTGAGCATTTCCTGACCGAGAACGAACCTCAATTCGCTCCATTCCATGACTGAGATCCTTGTAATAATGAATCAATTCCTTGGAAATCGGACGGCTAAAACTTGGCCAACCACATCCTGAGGCAAACTTATCCTTGGCAAAAAAGAGTGGCTCACCCGTCGTAATATCTACATAAATCCCTTCTTCAAAGGTTTGGTCATAGGCATTGGTAAATGGAGGCTCTGTAGCAGCTTCTTGGGTAACACGATAGGATTCTTCAGATAAACTGCCCTTTAACACCTCTTGACTAGGCTTTTCATAGTTAGAGGCATCAATCAATGGCTTATCAGCATCGGTCACATCGATATGACAGTAACCTGAAGGATTTTTCTTAAGATAGTCTTGGTGGTAATCTTCAGCCAGAATGTAGTGGCGAAGTTTCTCCACCTCTACTGCAATCTTTCGCCCAAGCATGCGCTCCTGCTCCTGCACCACTGTGAAGATAGCTGGCAAGTCTGCTTTATCCTGATAATATATACCGGTCCGATACTGACGTCCACGGTCATTCCCTTGTTGATTGACTGATAATGGATCAATAACACGGAAATAATAAAGTAAAATCTCTCTGAGTGATACTGTCTTCTCATCATAAATCACTTGAACCGTTTCTGCATGGTCTGTTTCCTTGAGCAACTGGTAATTGGTCGTTTCGACTTGTCCATTAGCGTAGCCAACACTGGTTGCTAGCACTCCAGAAATGCGTGAAAAATATTCCTCTAGGCCCCAAAAACAACCACCTGCTAGATAAATTTCTGCCATCTTTATTTCTCCTTTATCAAGTTTTTAGCTAATACTCTTCGAAAATCTCTTCAAACCACGTCAGCTTACATCTGCAACCTCAAAATAGTATTTTGAGCAGCCTACGGATAGCTTCCTAGTTTGTTCTTTGATTTTCATTGAGTATAAACTTCTTTTCAAAAAAAGGATAGGAAGCCCTCTGGTCAAGAGTTTCCCCATCCTATCTTCTATTCTTTATTTTGCTTCTACACGGACACCTTGGGTATCAACCTTCAAGTCATGAAGTTTTCCTTTGAAGGGTTGCTTTTCCAATTCTGCCTTAATCTTTGGCATTTTGTCATGAGAAGCCAAAACCATAACTGTCGGCCCAGCACCAGAAAGGTAGGTTGCATAGGCACTATTTTCTTTGGCTACTTGCTTGATCGTCGCAAATTCTCTCACCAAGTCCTGACGATAGCGCTCGTGGAAGAGGTCTCCCTCGATTGCTTGCCCAGCGGTCACCATGTCTCCTGCCAACAAGGCTGCAACCGCCACATTGGCGATAGAACTGGCCGCAACAGCTTCCTTGTAAGACAATTTCTTAGGCAAGACGCCACGGCTGTCTCGAGTACGTAATTCATAGTTTGGAATGTAGGCTAGGAAATCACACTCTGGGAAGTCTGCTACGATAGCAGAAACTTGCCCATCAACGGAGCTTGCAATAACGAGATTACCATAAATGGCTGGAGCCACATTATCAGGATGCCCTTCAATCTTGGTCGCTAATTGCAATTTTTCATGGTCAGATAAGTTGAGATTCCCCAGTTGGTTGGCTAGTTCAATCCCAGCAACGATAACCGAGCTAGAAGAACCCAAACCACGCGCCAAGGGAACATCACTGGTCATTTTCAAGCGTCTTGGTTGCAAGTCTGGTACAATTTGCAAAGCGATTTTGAGCAAGAGATTACGCTCGTCATGTGGAATCCATTTGCCAATCTGATGTTCAATCAGCCACTCATCTCGTTCTTCACATACCTCAATTTGAAGATACTTGGTTACAGCTACACCGACCGAGTCAAAACCTGGCCCGATATTGGCACTGGTTGCAGGTACAATAATCTTCATCTTATTCTCCTAGCACCTTGAAGGTATTCAAGAGGTCGAATTCTGAAACCTTCTTCAATTCAGCTGAGACATTTTCAAGTTGCGCTTTATTAATCTTGTGTGTGATGATAACGACACGCGCATTGTCACCATCTTTTCCATCTTGGAGGATTTGCTTGAAGGAAATATCTTGGGCATTAAAGATTTCAGCCAATTTCAAGACCTGACCTTTTGAGTCTGGAGCCAAGATTGAGAAGTAGTAATTTGCTTTAACATCCTCAGGATTTGCCAAGACCAAGTCACGGCTGTATTCGTTGAAGTCTTTACCGATGGTTCCATCATTCAGGCGACGAACGATACGGACAATATCTGCTACAACACTTGTTGCAGTTGGTTTTTGACCAGCACCTGGTCCGTAGTACATAGACTCGCCGATACCGATAGATTCTACAAAAACAGCATTCATTACGCCATTCACACTGGCAAGTGGGTGCGCTTTAGGTAGGAAGGTTGGAGTTACTTCTGCAGCAATACCTGAAGGAGTTTCTTCGATTGAACCAACCAATTTCACTACATAACCCAAGTCTTGGGCTACAGCTACGTCTTCTGGTGTGATATTGCGGATTCCCTTGTGGGCTACATCATCAAAGGCAACCTTCATGCCAAAGGCAAATTGGCTCAAAATAACCATCTTGTAGGCTGCATCAATCCCATCTACGTCATTTGTCGGATCGCTTTCTGCAAATCCTAGACGTTGCGCTTCCGCAAGAGCATCATCGTAAGACCAGCCTTCTTCCACCATCTTGGTCATCATGAAGTTAGAAGTTCCATTGACTACACCAAGCACGCGCGTAATTTTATCAGAAGCCAAGGAATTTGCCAAGGTACGAAGAATTGGAATCCCACCAGCTACTGCTGCTTCGTAGTAAAGTGCTACCTTATTAGCTTGAGCGATTTCTAGCAATTCTGCACCATGGACAGCCAAAAGATCCTTATTAGCAGTCACAACGTGTTTTCCAGCTTCCAAGGCACGAGTGATAAAGGTTTTAGCTGGTTCGATACGCCCCATCAATTCCACTACGATCGTAATGTCTTGATCTGACAAAATGTCATCCACATTGGTTACAAAGTTAAAGTCATTCCCTGCTGCAAGCAAGCGATTCTTTTCATCTTCATCCTTGACCAATACTTTAGCAACTTCAATCTCTGAATGTGCTGATTGATTGATTTTTTCTCCATTTTCCTTTAGGAGGAAGGGCACACCACTTGCAACGGTACCAAATCCTAGTAAAGCAATTTTAACTGTCATGTTTGTCTCCTCGAAATTTTCTAATATAGCCATTATAACAGAATTTTGTGAAAATTCCTATTATAGTAAATCACTATTTCAATCTAGAAAAGAAAAAACGAATCAGACGATTCGCTCTACTTAAAATCTAGAAAAAGCTTTCCAGAAAGGATTATCCAATCTTTTGCAGATTTAGCACAGCATCGTGATTCATCAAGACTTGACCATACTCCTGCAAGACTGAACGACTGATGTCACTATCGTCTGCAAACTCGCGCATACGAGCCAACAGCCAAGCTGGATATGGACTTGGATGATTTTCAATATCCACTAAAATGGTCAAATAATAGCGCTCATTCATCTTGTAGAGTTCAGAAGTTTCCATCTCAAAAGTCACTGTCTTGGCAAAAGCCACCAAGTCAGCTAATTTTGCAAAAGAAAGGATGTAGTAGATGTAAGGCTCTTTCTTACTTTCAACTTCTTGTTCAGCCTGTTCCTGCTCTTCTTCCTTGGCTTCGACTTGCTCAAGAGATTGAATCGCTTCGATATCATCCTTAGTTTTATCCGCGATGCTTTTTTCCAAGGTTTTGATAAATTCATCTGGCGACATTTGGGCTAATTCTTCCATATCTGGTAAATCCGATAAGTCTTCAAAATCTAGATTTTGATCAATCTTTGATTTGGTTACAAAGACATCGACCTTATCAGGTTTTGGAGTCACACGGAAACTCAACATGCCTGTATCCAGAAAGCTATCAGGCATCTCTAACTCATCCAAGATAGCATAAAAGAACTCTTCTGTTTTTTCTTGAGGAACGAGAAAGTCAGCAATCTCCATGCCACGATCCATCAAATCCTCTAAAGACATCGTGATTTTCAAAGTTGTATCACTAATTTGTTTCATTTTCATTGCTAGTAACCTCATACTTTCAGTTCTATCTATTATACTAGATTTTTACGATTTTATCAAAAGAATGGAGCAAGAATGTGATATAATACTAGAGACCATTTTACAATACAAGAAAGAAAGTACAATGAAAAATATAAAAGTTAATGCACTGGCTAGCTTACTAGTCAATGTTCTCAATATCGTTTTTCCGCTGATAACCAATCCTTATCTGACTCGGATTCTCAGCAAATCCAATTACGGTTATTTCAATACCGCAAATACCTGGGCTAGCTTTGTCATTCCTTTAGCCGCCTTTGGAATCTATAACTACGGAATTCGAGCTATCAGTAAGGTCAAGGATGATAAAAATAAAATCAACTATGTTTTCTCTAAGTTATTCTATATCTCCATTATTACATCTGTTCTAACAACAAGTATCTATTTCCTATTTATTTATCTGGATAATAGTATTGAAAATTTGAAAGAACTCTACTATATACTTGGTGTCCAGGCTCTCTTCCAATTCCTTTATATCGAGTGGATGAATGAAGCTTATGAAAATTATGCATTCATCTTATACAAAACATTGGTTATTCGTATTGCCATGTTGATCGCTATCTTCACCTTTGTAAAAACTCCAAATGATATCGTACCTTATGCAATCATCATGAGTGCAACGACAATTCTCAACTATCTACTCAGTTTTCTCTGGATTAAACGAGAAGTTTCCTTTGTTAAGATTGGTCTTGTCGAATTAGTCAAAGCATCTAAACCACTCTTGACCATGTTGCTTCTAGCTAATGCCAATATGCTCTACACCTTACTTGATAGAATGTTTATCACCAAAGGACCTGATGAAAACTACATTTCTTATTACACCATTGCTTCTAGCATCGTTATGTTGATTGCCAGTGTCCTGAGTGGAGCTATCAACGTTAGTATTCCACGTCTCGGCTACTATCTCGGTAAGAAAGACTACGAATCTTATAAAAATCTTCTAAACCAAGGAGCCGCCCTCTTTTATTTCCTTATCATTCCAACCAGTATTGGGATTATGGTATTAGGAAACTATGCTGCAGTCATCTACTCTTCTGAAAAATACCTTGAAGCTGGTATTGTGACTAGTGTCTTCGCCTTTCGTACTATCATTTGGGCCATTGAGTTAATCCTTGGTAAACAAATTATCTTCATCAACGACCACGAAAATCGTTTAACAGCCTTTTACTTTATTGGTGGCGGTGCCAATATCCTACTCAACAGTCTCTTATATTTCAATAATATTTTTGCACCAGAGTATTACATTGCTACTACTATTATTGCAGAAACTGTAGTTGTTCTACTGGAAATTTACTTTATCAAGAAACATCATCTGCTTGACTTAAAAGAAATCTTTACTACTTTAACACGCTATACTATTGTATCGCTCGGATTCATTCCGATCTATTTTGCGTTTAAATTCCTTTTCCAAATCAACTCTTATATAGTCAACCTCAATATGATACTCATGGTTCTCTCGACTGTTGCAACCTGTGGAATCTACTATCTCTTGATACTTTTTATCACAAAAGATAAAACATTCCATTATGCACTCAATCTTGCTCTTGCTAAGATTAAAAGAAATTAAAAAAATTACCTACCTATCTAAAACAAGGAATATTCCAGTAGATAGGTAGGTTATTTATTTTATCGAATTATCAAATCAAAGCAACTTGCTCATAAATTAATCAATCCAGTAATTTTTATCAGTTCCTGGATTTTGATTTTCAATAGGTGGAGGAGTCATATAGTCTTCACCAAACTCGTAAACCAAAATCTCATGGAATTTTCTAGGAATCTTCACAAGAATATTCTCATATGGTATTTCAATTGTATCGTATAACCACTCTTTCTTAATTCCACTTGGATAGTAAGAGTCATAGGTAGTACATGCAAGATCTGTAGCCTGCTCAACATCATATTGCAAAGCTAACTTCTCTAATTTTTCATTCCATTTCTGTGGAGAAGTCAGTCTAAAAATTGTAGATGCAAAATAACGTGGTAAATTTTTGACACCTCCATTATCTATTTTGACTCCTTTAAAATTCAGAGACGAAAGTCGGATAAATTGTTTATAAAGCCTCATCTTTTTTCTATCACGTTCATCTGTAACAACCCCATCGTATGGGAAAATATCAACACAAGTACCTAGAACAACCGACTTATCTAAAAGATTAGCATCTCTTCTTGTCCTCACATCATAAACTCTCATATATGTATAAGGGTAGCCTTTTGTTTCTCTATATGAAATTAATCTGTAGTAGGGATGTTTTTCATTTTTTAATATCTCATAGAGCTTTTCAAATTCATCTCGAGCCAAAGAAATGTCGGTATCATCATCCCAAGGAATAAAACCTTTATGGCGTACAGCTCCTAGCAAAGTTCCAAAATCAATAAAATATTTGATTTCATGCTCCTCACACAATTCATGCAAATAGTTTAAAATATCTAATTCAATTTGTTTAATTTCTTCAAGAGTCAAAATTTTCTCTGACATCTATTATTCACTCCTAATCTTTTTTACATCGAGTTAATGGCTTCTTCATTTCAATGACATCATTGGGATACCTTAATAATCTTCCACAATTGAAAATCATGATGAGAGAACCTTAGCTCAACTGGTGGCAGTTGCGTATAATCTCCGTAGTCCGAGGTCAGAATTTCATGATAGTTTTTTGGAATCATAAATTCCTTACCTTCGAATACACCCGTAATAGTTTGTTTCAACCACTCTCGCTTCCAGACTGGTTTATTCATATCTTTATAAATAAGATAGTCAACCAATTCGTAATCATCTACTTTTCTAGATTTAGCAAGCTCATCAATGCCTCTAATATACTTATTCGTATTTGTGAAATAGAAGATAATGACTGATATATAGCGAATTAAAGAATTTAATATACTTTTAGTATTGGTAATACCTTTAAATGTATAACAGCTCAATTGACGTTTTTTTATAAGTCTCGTCATTTTATCTTTAAAAACCGAGTCATCCTCGTAACCATCTACAGGGAAAATATCCACATAAATCCCCATATTGGAATCAATTCGAACATCTTCTTCTAGTAAATAAGTTTGATTATCCTGAACTTTCATAAAGGGATAAACATAGTTGAGATTATTTTTATAAGACATCACTTCGTAACGTTCATCAGGGTTAGCGATAAGATAGTCTTGCAACTTTTCATAATCTTCTCGTAACATACAGATATCCATGTCATCATCCCAAGGAATAAAACCTTTGTGACGAACCGCACCGATAAGACTGCCATAAGCTAGGAAATATTTGACACCAATTTTCTGACAAGTTTCATGAATGTATTCCATGATTCCTAGTTCCATCTGTTGAATCTCTCTAATATCAGTTACTTCCTGATAACGAATACCTTCATCACGTTTGCAAACAACTAATCCATAACCAATAATCAACCAAAAAATAATATTGATAAAGTTAGTTGAGTACATAATCTGACTTTCAAATAATTGACCGAACAAGATGCCAAAGAAAAGAATCATAATCAACTTTTCAGAGTTCTTTTTGGAAACAATCAAATAAGTCAAAAAGCGCTTAATTACATATCCTAGTAGAAGCAGAAAGGATACTAAACCTAAAATTCCAGAACTAACAAATATCGTTACCAAAATGTTATGGAAATTTCCACCAATAAGAGAATTTTGAATCTCAAATTTACTGAAATATTTTGTGTAATAATCTGGAACATTCCTTACACCATAACCAAAAATTGGTTTTGCACTTCCCATTTTTATAGCATTTTTCCAAATATAAGTTCTACCACTAGGTGTTGTTTCTATTAGATGAAGTTCGCCTGTTTTTTTTATAACTGAAGAATCTGTTTCTGCATAAGATTGTCCTTTATTTAAGTCTAATACAGTCGCTTTCCCCGAAGATATGTAAATAGAAGTTACATAACTCAATCCGATGTTAGTAGCAGAAACAAGTAAAGCAGAAACAATAAAGATTAGAAATCGCTTAGCTAACTTGCCCCTGTTAATAAAGAAACTATAAAACCCAATCATTAACACTAAAGATAATAAAGCACCCCTACTTTGCATGGTTGCAAAGTAAACTAATTGAATCACATTATTCAGTTTTAGATAAACAGAGTATTTGTTTCCTTTATGAATCAAATACATAGCCAAAACAATGCTAATATATGAAAAAATTGCACTAGCATTGGGATTAACAATTCCCCACAAACGCCCATTCATAACACCATAGTAATAAGATTGCTGTCCAATTTTAAATAGGATAAGTACTTTACTTACTAATAATGTAAATGCAAATATAGCAGAAGAAAAAGAAATAATTTGAATAGTGTAAGCAATCCAATCAAATAATTTCTTTAATTGACCTGATTCTAACATGGTAAATAATAAAATATAGGTTACCATAAAGAGGATCTCGATCACATTTCCAATCAAATGTCCAGAGCGATTGAAAATAGCTGATAACAGATGACTTCCAGCCAATAGACCAAATAAGGACAGAAATTTACGATCTACTATGATTTTTTTCCACTTAAACAATAATGTATAGCAAATATAAAACAATACAATTGCTGATAATCCCTTATAAAGAGGATTGGCTATCTTATAAACTAGTGAACTCATACTTAAAATCGAAATAAAAACGAACAGATATGAAACCCATAGTTTTGATTTTTCAAAGTATTCATTCATTATTGGAAAATTCATTTTCAACTCCTTCTCATAATATTAGTTTCTTAATCCAACAATTTTTTTATATATCCATGGAGAAAAGACAAGTGACAGGACAGCTATCTTACGAAATGTGGTGAAATAAGTATCCTTCCATATTTCGTGTCGATGCTGAATAATCCAAGTCCTTAGTTCGACTTTCTCCTTTTGATACTGCTCAGATGAAGTAAATATGATTTTATCGTAGACTGTGATATATGACCAACATTCTCTATTTTTTAATTCATATTTTAAATTAGGAAATACTTGTGATACTTGAGCAATAATTCTCATATAAACTTTTATCGTATCAAATACATACCGATTAACAGATGTTGTCGCACTTCCCTCACGATGATCATAATAATAAATTGGTTTGTCAATAAATACGCTACTGCATCTTGTCTTTAGTAGCAATTCAGTTAAAAATAAGGCATCTTCAGCTAGATGGTAGTCTGTATTAAATTTCTCATCTACCAGCAGGTCTCTCTTAAATAGTTTTGCGACTGGAAAGAATGATGTCTTAGTGGTCATCAGTAATTCTTTCATGGTTTCTTCTGTTGACCAAAGTTCTTTTCTACCAGAATACGGGGGTAAATCTGTCACTATTCCATTTTTGATATGATGTAGAGGAGCAATCACAAAACCTACATTTCCTCCCTCAACTGCACTAGCTAAAGTAGCTAGGTAATCCTTGGTGACGAAATCATCACTATCAACAAAAGTTATCCAAACACCCGTCGCTAGCTGAATTCCAATATTTCTGGCATTAGAAACACCAGCATTTTCGATATGGTAAACCTTGATATTTTCATACTGATATGCTAAATGATCACAGATTTGTCCACTGGAATCAGTAGATCCATCATTTATTAGGATTAGTTCAAAATTAGTATAAGTCTGATGAAGAATTGACTCCACACATCGCTCCAGGTAGGTTTCTACATTGTAGACTGGAACGATAACGCTAATTTTTTCACCCATCATGCTCCATATTCTCCCTTGTATTCTGTATAAGACTTATCCATATCAGCGATAACAGCATCATGATGTGGTAACTGCTTGTCTGCTGGTGGAGGTGTCATGTAATCCCCAAAAGCAATACTGAGATAGGCATCATAGCCAACTGGAATAGGCATCTCTGTCCCTTCAAATGGTAAGAAAAGATTATCTTCAAAAGATGCGATTGGGTACTTGTTTCTCATGTAGCCAGGACCTGAGCATAATTCCGTGATTCCATCGCTCTCAGCGAGACTGTACTTGGTCATTTCTTTCTCAGCTTTTTTCCAAATGCGATAACGGAGAGATTTTGGAGTCACACCCAGTAAAATACGGCTTCCCCATTTCATAAGTGCACCATGCTTTTCTGGAATAGTTTGGGCACAAAAGAGTGAATAAATCAAGGCCCAGCGAACCTGTTTCTTCCGCTCAGCTGGATTTTTAGGATAATAATCCAAAGGCAAAACATCCAAGGCCAGACCATGTGGCAATTCTAAATCCTGCTGATAAGGTTTGATACAGGTCGTTTCCTTGTCACGAATGGTAATAAAAAGATTGCGGTCGACAAAATCCTTGTTACTCTTCGACAAGAAATAACGCTCATCTGCATAACGAGGCCATAATTCTGCTAATTTTTCATAGTCCTTACGGGGCATAAAAAAGTCTAGGTCGTCGTCCCAAGGAATAAACCCCTTGTTTCGAAGGGCGCCAATAGCACCTCCGCCACAGAGATAGCAAAGCAAATCATGTTCCTTGCAAAAAGCCACAAAATATTCAGCCATCTCCAGACTTCGAGCCTGAATTGCTTTTAAATCAGTCATATTGTTCATTATTCTTTCTATCGTATCGTTCCATTATACCACAAATAGGGGGTGAAAATCTATTGAAGACTGTAAAAAATCAAAGCCTGACTGCTATCCAAATAGCTATCAAACTTTGATTTTTCTGTCTTATCTTATCTCAAGCCCATCTGAGATAATTTATTCTGATATTTGTTTTGATCGACAAGCAAGCCCAAGCCTCCATAAACATCATAGGCATCTACCCAGTCACCCAGTTCTGGAATCGTCAATTTTTCAATACCATTTTGAGCTCCGTCTAGGAAAGACAAGCCATTTGTTAACAGGAAGGTATAAGGAACATTCGTTGAGGTCATTGCGAATACCTTGCCAAGTGCCTCTGAGCCTGTAAAAAGCTTGGTTGGATCTTTGATTTGCTGAAGAACTGCTGTCAGTACTTGTTGCTGTCTTTTGGTACGGCCGTAATCCGCCTCATCATCATCACGGAAACGAGCATAATTGAGCAAGGTCGAGCCATTCATCTGCTGTTTTCCGACTTTAATAGTCTGGGTTGGAGACTCAGTCTCAGTCGCATGTAAATCATCTCCGACTGTAGCTTCTGTTAGTGGACGCCCATTCAATGTTGAAAATTGAGCATCAATCGTCACCCCATCAGGGAAAAGTGTGTCAATCGCTGTTGCAAAGGCCTGAAAATCGACCAAGGCATAGTACTTAATGTCCAAGTCAAAATTATCTTTCAAGACTTGGCGAACCATTTCTGCCCCTTTTTGCCCCTCTTGTTCTCCTAACTCATAGGCTACGTTTAACTTGTTATCTGTCTGTTTTCTACCGTTAATCACTTGACTGTAACCGTCTATATAAACCAAATTGTCACGCATGAAGCTGACCAGCTTAATTTTCTTATCCGAACCGCCAACATTTAATACCATAATAGAGTCCGTCCGCGTCTCAGCACTATTTTGACCGATTCGCCCATCTGTACCCATGATCAAAATATTAACACCATCTCTGGTATCCTGACCATTAAAAACTTCAACTTGAGCTGCCCTGGCATTGGCAATTTTATCTGGATTAGCATTGGTATAACCTTTTAAGAACATAAAAATCATACCCAATGCTAGACAAGCTAAGATAGCCAGTAATCCTGAAAAAATGCGCCCCCAACGTAGCTTCCGCTTTTTAGTTTTTTTCTTTGGAAGAGAATTGATTTTCTGGTATCTCTCAGAACGACTACGGCTATTATAAGAAGGAATCGAAGTGTTAGCACTTGACTTTCTATAATCCTCGGTCAATTCCTGATTTTCTGAGGTGGCGTCATTACTTGCCCTATTTAATTTGTCTTGCAAGTAAGCAAACTCTTTTTTTTCTCGCTCATTGAGGTAGTGAATATTCTTAAGTAGATAGTCATAACGCAACTGCTCATGATGGCTTAAGGGATTTTCTTTACTCATCTTCTCTCCTTTCCATGGTCTGATATTGGATAAATAGGATAGGCACCCAGAACCTTATACTGGATTCCTATGGCTTCTAATTCTTTTTGGGCAAAGCGGACCAAGGCCTTATCAGCATAGTCCACATCGATAATGAAAAAGTATTCGCCCAACGCTGTCTTGAGTGGACGACTTTCAATTTTTGTCAGGTCAATTCCTCTCCAAGCAAAGGTCGAAAGAGCCTTATAAAGTGCACCTGGAAGGTTGTCAGGTAAGGTCAAGGCCAAACTCATTTTCTCAGTTTGTGCTTGCAAGGGAATAGCTGCACCTTCAGCTCCCAGAACCCAGAATCGTGTGAAATTGGCTTCCATTTCCTGAATATCCTCAGCAATCAGTTCCAAGCCATATTCTTCAGCAGAACTTCTAGGTGCAATTGCTGCAAAGGGCTGGTCTGGATGTTCGGAAATAAAGCGGGCCGCATAAGCTGTACTAGCTGTCACCTCAATTTGAGCATCTGGATACTGTTCATCGATGAATTTCTTTCCTTGAGCCAAGGCCTGTGGATGTGAAAAAATCTTTTCAATCTTAGTATGGCCTGGAACCACCATCAACTGCTGATGAATAGGCTGAACGATTTCTGCTACTGCTTGAATGCGAGCCTGATGAAAAAGGTAGTCCAAGGTTTCATGAACACTACCCTCAATAGAATTTTCAACTGGCACCACAGAATAGTCCACCAAGCCTTGCTCATAGGCCTTGATGACATCTGTAATATTGGCAAAGGCCTGCAATTCCTCCTGAGGAAAAGCTGTCTGCACAACGTGGTGTGAAAATGATCCCTTGGGACCTAGATAAGCAATTTTCATCTCAGTTCCTCTATAATTTCCTCTGGGCTTAACTCGGTCACATCCAAAACCCGACTGGCTACTTCCTCATACCAGGCCTGTCTTTCTTGGAAAATAGCTGCTAGTTCTTCCTTGCTATTATTTAGAAAAAGCGGACGCTGATTGTCCTTATCAGCTGCGATACGGTGGTAGAGGGTTTCAAAATCAGCTTTCAGGTAGATGTTATCTGTATTAGTCTTGAGTAAGTCACGATTTCTCTGAGAAATAACCACTCCTCCTCCAGTTGACACGACTTGATCTCTTTGTAGTAAATCAGCTAGGACTTCTGATTCTACCTGACGAAAGGCTCCTTCTCCCTTTTCCGAGAAAAATTCCATAATGGACATGCCTAAGCGCTTCTCTATCAGAGCATCCATATCGAGATAATCTGGGTCCAAGCCTCTTGCAATAGTGGACTTGCCAGCTCCCATAAATCCTAGTAATACCTTAGCCATGAATCAAGCTCTCCAAATCATCAAAGAAGCTAGGATAGCTGGTATTGATGGCTTCAGCACGATCAAGATCCACCTCTCCATCTGCAACCAAGAGGGCCGCGATAGCCGTCATCATGCCGATACGATGGTCTCCAAAAGTATTGACTCTAGCACCGTGAAGGGCGGATTTTCCTTTGATAATCATCCCATCTGCCGTAGGAGTAATATCCGCACCCATGCTATTTAAAGCGTCTGCCACAACATGAATGCGGTCTGTTTCCTTGACCTTTAGCTCCTCAGCATCCTTGATAACTGTTACACCTTGGGCTTGAGTCGCAAGCAGGGCAATAATAGGCAATTCATCAATCAAACGTGGAATCAAAGCGCCACCAATCTCTGTTCCTTTCAAGTCAGAAGACTCAACAGTCAAGGTTGCAGATTTAGCGACTGGATCAATTTCAGTTATTTCCAATTTTCCACCCATAGCACGAATGACATCAATAATACCAGTACGCGTTTCGTTGATGCCCACATTCTTAAGCACCACACGAGAGTTTGGAACAATCAAACCAGCAACTAACCAAAAGGCTGCACTGGAAATATCTCCTGGTACGACCACCTTTTGTCCAGTCAGTTTTTGAGGCCCTTGGACTGTGATTTTTTTACCATCCACACTTAAACGGCCACCAAATTGTTGCAGCATATCTTCAGTATGATTACGGGTACACTCTTTTTCGATAATAACGGACTCCCCCTGAGCCTGCAAGGCCGCAAACATCAAGGCTGACTTGACTTGGGCTGAGGCAATCGGCAACTCATAATGAATAGGTGCTAAGTTTTTCGTCCCTTTTAAATGAAGAGGAGGCAGGTCTCGCTCAGTTTGCCCTGAAATACTAACACCCATTTTTTTCAGTGGAAGGGTCACACGGTCCATAGGACGTTTGGAAAGACTATCATCCCCAAACATTTCTACTTCAAAGTCTGCACCAGCAAGGACACCTGAAATCAGGCGAATCGAGGTTCCAGAATTCCCCATATCAAGGGCATTTTGCGGCACTTTTAGGCCGTCCATACCGACACCTTGAATGGTAATAACCCCATCTTTATCCTCAATATCAACACCAAGGTCACGAAAAACCTGCATGGTCGAAAGAACGTCTTCACCTCGCAGAATATCATAAACCTTAGTCTCACCCTCAGCCAAACTTCCAAAGATAATGGAACGGTGGCTGATAGACTTGTCACCTGGAACGCGGATACTGCCATGTAAGTGGCGAATGTTTGTTTTTAGTTTCATACTGGACCTCATACTTGCAATACTTTTACCTATTTTATCATAAAAAGCCAGAAATTCCTTAAAAATTCCTGACTTTAGGATTGTTATTTTCTTATTTTAGCAATTCTGAAACTGGTTCGAAAACAATTTTTTCAATGTCAGAAAGGTAAATTGCCAATTGTTGTTGCTTGGTAAAGAATTCTGACAAGAGGCTATTCCCCTGAATCTGCTTACCAAAGCCTTCCATCTTAGCTTGGAAGGAAGCGTCTGGCATTTGACCTGTCTGTGCTAGTTTTTGAATTTCCTCTTGAAAGGCAACATATTCTGTAAAGATTTTGCTTGCCTCAGCATCTGCTGAAATAGCATCTTTAGCTGCTTTGACAGCCTTGTATTCTGGTAATTCGCGTAGACCGCGACTGAGTTCATTTGCACTATCGTAAATATTTGACATGATTTTCTCCTTATTTGACAACGACTGTGTAGTCGGTATTTTCTGTTATGAGATGCTCAGCTCGTTCCAAGTCTTGAGCGTTTTTAAATGAAATTTGTAGGATCCCGTGAATATCTTCACGGTTTTCCTCATTGATGTGAATATTAACCAAGGAAGTTCCACGTAGCAATTCCAAAATCCTCAAGATGACATCTTCTTCATCGGGAACATCGACATAGAGGTCGTAAGAACTGTCCACTCCACCACGCTTATGGATTTCCATGGCCTGACGTTGCTCACGCGCTTTATTGAAAAAGTTCCAAACCTGCTCCTCATCTCCCTTGCTGATGGCTTGTCCAACCTCATCTAAACGTCCCTTGAAATCCTCAATTCGGTCTAGAATAGTCTCACGATTGGACAAGAGAATGGATGTCCACATACCTGGCTCGCTTTCCGCAATTCGAGTCATATCTCGAAAACCACCGGCCGCAAAATGCCTTGCCATCTCATGTTCTTGAGCATAGACCGCGGTCTGCTCCATGAGACTAGAAGCTAGAATATGAGGGAAATGGCTAATCTGAGAAGTGACTCGATCATGCTCCTTGGCATCAATCTCGATAAAGCGAGCATGAAGACCTGAAAGCAAGTCCTTCATTTCCTCAAGCGTGTCTTGACCTGTCAGACTCGAAGGTGTAAAGATATAATAGGCATTTTCAAAGAGATTGACATCCGCAGAGGCGGCCCCTGTCTTGTGACTACCAGCCATAGGATGAGCACCGACAAAGCGAACAGGCTTACCAGCTAAATACTGCTCCGCCGCATCCACAATAGCTGACTTGGTCGAACCGGCATCTGAAATAATCACTCCTTCTTTCAAGTCCAAGTCGGCCAACTCCTTAATGAAAGCAATGGTTTGTTTGATTGGCAAACTGAGGATGATGATATCTGCCAAAGGAGCAAAACTGGCAAAATCATCCGTTGCACGGTCAATCATGCCTTCTTTCAAGGCAATATCTCTCGAAGCTTGACTGCGATTATAACCTAAAATTTCATAATCTGGATGATCACGTTTGATACCAAGTGCCATAGAGGCACCAATCAATCCAAGACCTGCGATATAGACTGTTTTTGCCATAGGAACTCCTTAATAGTTCTTTGTATAGTCTCGGTGTTTAGCTACCGCTTCTTTTAATTCCTCAAGATTATCTGATGAGAATTTTTCAAGGATTTCTTGTGCCAGAACCGTTGCTACAACAGCTTCCATGACCACTCCTGCAGCTGGAAGAGCGGTCGGATCACTTCTCTCCACGGTTGCCTTGTAGGGTTCGTGGGTTTCGATATCCACACTCATAAGTGGTTTATAAAGAGTAGGAATAGGTTTCATGACTCCACGAACAACGATGGGTTGCCCATTGGTCATACCACCTTCAAAGCCCCCTAGATTGTTGGTACGGCGAGTATAGCCATCTTCTTTAGACCAGAGAATTTCGTCCATAACTTGGCTGCCTTTGCGGTAACCAGCTTCAAAGCCAAGACCAAATTCCACCCCTTTAAAAGCATTGATAGAAACAACGGCTTGGGCCAATCTCGCATCCAATTTTCTGTCCCATTGAACATAGGAACCAAGTCCTACTGGTACGCCTCCGACGACTGTCTCCACAACTCCACCGATGGTATCACCGTCACGTTTGATTTGGTCAATATAGTCCTTGATTTCCTGTTCTCGTTCTTTGTTGACAATAGAAACTTCAGACTGGGCAGCTTGTTGCTTGATTTCAGCGACTGTCAGATTTTCAGGTACATCGATTTCCTTGCCACCAAAGACCACAACATGGTTAGCAATCTCCATATCCAGTTCAGCTAAGAGACGTTTGGCTACAGCCCCAACTGCCACTCGCATGGTGGTTTCACGAGCTGATGAACGTTCCAAAGAATTCCGTAAATCATCAAAACGGTACTTGATGCCTCCAACCAAATCGGCATGACCTGGGCGAGGATGGGTGATTTTTCGTTTGCTTTTAAGGCGGTCTTCAATGTCCTCCGCAGACATGATGTCCAGCCATTTTTGGTGGTCCTTATTGATGACATCCATAGTAATGGGAGCCCCTGTCGTTTTCCCATGGCGAACGCCAGAAGTAAAGACAACCTGATCACTCTCAATTTTCATACGACCGCCACGACCGTAGCCACCCTGACGGCGCTTAAGGTACTCATTGATATCCTCAGCTGTCAAAGGAAGCCCAGCTGGAATTCCTTCAATGATAGCTGTCAGACGGGGGCCGTGTGATTCTCCTGCAGTTAAATATCTCATACACTCTCCTTATTTTACCAAGTAGTCTTTCATCTCTTCCAGAGAAACTGAGTGGATAGTCGCTGAACCGAGCTCTGGCACCAAGACCAATTTCAAGGTATTACCACGCGCCTTCTTATCATGAGTCAAAGCCTGATAAAGCTTGTCAACATCCCAGTTTTCATAGTCAACAGGCAATCCAAATTTCTGACACATCTCTGTGATAGATTGGGTAATGCCAGCTGGCATAAGTCCCTTCTCCTCAGCAACCTTGGATATCTGCACCATTCCCACAGCCACAGCTTCACCATGCATGACCTTGCCATAGCCGGCCGTCGCTTCAATAGCATGGCCAATGGTATGCCCAAAATTGAGGTAAAGGCGAACACCATTATCCAACTCATCCTCAACCACCATCTTGCGCTTGACCTGACAAGAAAGTTCAATCAAGGTCTCCGAACTTTCCAAGATACTCTCTACAGAACCATCCAACTCCGTCAAGATTTTCCAAAGTTCTGGATCCTCAATCAAGCCATACTTGATGACCTCACCCATTCCTTCAATCAGTTCTCTTTTTCCGAGTGTTTCAAGGACAAGCGGATCGATCAGAACCCCGTCTGGCTGGGCAAAGGTACCCACCATATTCTTAGCAAATGGAGTATTGACGCCCGTCTTTCCACCGATTGAAGAATCCACCTGGGCAGTCAAGCTAGTCGGAATCTGAACAAAATGAATACCCCGCATATAGGTAGAGGCTACGAAACCAGCCAGGTCTCCAACGACACCACCTCCGAGAGCCACGATTCCATCACTACGAGTCAGACCTTGCTTGACTAAAAATTCATAGACTTTCTGGACAGTAGTTAAATTCTTTCTTTCTTCGCCTTCTAAAAAGTCAAAAACAGCTACCTGAAAACCAGCATCTTCTAGGCTGAGCTTGACCTTCTCTGCATAAAGAGAAGCTACATGGTTATCTGTCACAATGACTACCTTTTGTGGTTGCCAGAGTTCTCGCAACCATTGACCTGCCTGAGCCAGACAACCTTTTTCAATCTGAATATCATAAGGATGATGAGGAATATCGATTCTGATTTTCATAGGAGAATCTCCTTTTCTTTATTGGTATTTTTCTGTTAAGGACTGCCAAATCTCTTCCGTCGGCATTTCCTTGCCTGTCCACAGTTGAAAGGCTTCTGCAGCTTGATAGAGCAACATTCCCAGACCATTGACGGCTGAATTACCCTGACTTCTGGCCCATTTTAAAAATGGCGTTTCAAAGGGTTGGTAAATGATATCTGCTACTAAAAGAGTTTCTGATAGGACAATGCTTTCAGGAACTGGGGATGATTTACCATCCATGCCCACACTGGTGGCATTGACAAGTAAATCCGACTCAGCAATCCTTGCTTGCAGTTCAAAAACATCTTCTAAAGCATACAAGTCCACTTTAAAGCCTGTTTGCTCCTGTAACTTGTCTAGATAAGGTCTTGTTTTTTCCATGGAAACTGAACGAACAAAGACCGAAATCTGACTGACGCCGTCCAAAATAGCTTGTGCCAAAATGGACTTGGCCGCACCGCCTGCACCCAGCAGGGTCATCTTCTTACCTGTAATTGTAAAAGAAGGCAAGCTCTTAAAAAATCCCTTGCCATCTGTATTATATCCAATTAAATTGCCATTCTCATTGACAACCGTATTGACCGCGCCGATCAAGCGCGCTTCGTCACTCAGCTCATCCAAATAAGGAATCACCTGCTCCTTATAGGGCATGGAGAGATTGATGCCAAACATCTGGTAGCGACGAATATTGGCCACTGTTTCTGCCAAATCACCCGCTTCAATCTCCCAAGCAACATAAACACCATTGGTAGCTGTCGCCTCAAAGGCACTATTGTGAATAAAAGGAGAAATAGAATGCTTAATAGGATTGGCAACAACGGCAGCTAAACGTGTATAACCATCAAGCTTCATCCAAAATCTCCCGAATTTTTTTCATGTTAGCTAAGGAAATCTGACCTGGGGCACTTGCCTCATCTAGACTAGCAAAGGACCAGCTAGAACCTGTCACATCCGCAGTGATACGAGAGACCTTGCCCACTTTTCCCATAGAAATGGTCACATATTCCTGCTCAGGATTGAGGGTTTTAAAGCCTCGTGTATAGTTCATCAAGTCTAGCACATCCTGCTCCGTGTGGGCCATCACCGCAACCTTAACAAGTTTTGGATTTAAGCTCGTCAACTCTGACAAGATTTCCATCATATTTTCAGGTGTTTCTTGAAAATTATGGTAACTCAAAACGAGATTTGGGAAGTCCAGCATTTCCTCAAAAACATCCTTGTAGCTATAGTACTCAAAATCAATATAGTCTGGTTGATAGAGTTGCGCCACTTCCTTGATTAGATGGATATATTCTTCTGGAGAAAGGTCGATTTCTCCCCCTTCAGAGCGAGTTCGCAATGTGAAAACCAACTCACGACCTGCAAATTTTTCAAAAATAGCTGGAGCTACCTGCAAAATCGCTTCTTTAGGCAGATAGTCGGCACGCCATTCAATGATGTCGGCATCCAGATACCTCGTAGCATCCAGAGCCTGAGCTTCCTCTAAACTTCTTGGCATTACTGAAACGATTAATTTCATTTACTAACCTTCATACTAATCACCTTGAGGTAATTACTACTTTCATCTTTTTTATTATAGGCAAAATCTGCTGGAAGACCGTATTTGTTTAAAATCTGGTAACTTCTTCCTGCAAAGCCTTTATCAATTTGTTCTGTAAATTTCTGACGGGAAACATTGGCAGCATTGGTACTGGCAATGATAATCCCTCCCGGATTTAAAATCTCAAGACTCTGGGATATCAACTTGTGATAATCCTTGGCCACAGAGAAGGTCTGTTTTTTGTTCCGAGCAAAGCTAGGAGGATCTAGTACAATCACATCGTAGGTCAAGCCTTTTCGCTTGGCATACTTGAAATATTCAAAGACATCCATGACTATAAAACGATGGTCGCCTGTGCTGATTCCATTTGCCTGAAAATGCGCTTGAGACAATTCTCGTGAACGTTTAGCTAGGTCAACCGAAGTAGTCTGGCTTGCTCCTCCCATGGCCGCAACTACTGAAAAGGCTGCTGTGTAGGAAAACATATTGAGCAAGGATTTACCCATAGCCAATCCATCCACTAAACTACCGCGGACTTCATGCTGGTCTAGGAAAATTCCTGTCATCAAGCCATCATTCATAAAGACTTGATACAGAACACCATTTTCTAAAACAGTGAAAAAGTCAGGTGCTTCTTGACCATAAACATGGGCTGATTCATAGTCCAACCCCTTAAAGCGTATCTTCTCATATGTCCCTAAGACCTCAGGAAAAACCTGTCTAAAAGCTTCTGAGATAACCTTGCGAATCTGATAAACATAAGAGTTATACCAAGAAAAGACAGCATAGTCGCCATAAAGGTCCACTGTCAGACCGCCAAAGCCATCTCCCTCTTGGTTGAAGAGACGAAAGGCAGTTGTCAAATCATCTTGATAGTAGGCGCTTCTCTTTTCTTTAGCTTGTCTAAACAGCATTTCAAAGAAAGCTTGATTGAAGGTCACCTTGTCCTTACTAACAAACCAGCCCAAGCCCTTGTTTTGCTGGGAAAGGTAGGCAGTCCCAAGAAAGTTTCCTTCTTGACTCTGCACTTCTACTTCCTGATCCTTAAGATTGACATTCTCAAGATCACTGGCTTCTAGTAAAACCAGACCTTTGGCGAGCTTCTTTTCAACCCTTTTACTAACTCTTATTCTATTCATAACTACCATTATATCAAACTTTTAGCCAATTCTCAAAAAAGAAACTACCCTTGCTTTTTTACTCTTCTTTTAAAAAATGGTATACTAATACTAATAAAAAATTAGGAAGTAAATGTGTGAAAAGCAATTTTAACAAAATCCAAAAAGCCATCGGTACCAGACTGGGTTTTGTCCTAACCCTTTTAATCCTCTATTGGCTCAAAACCTTATTAGCCTATACCGTTGACTTTAATTTAGATATTCAAGTTGGCAAGTTGCAGGGAAATTACCTTGCCTTTATCGCCTTTTTCAATCCTCTTCCTTTGGGACTCCTCCTGCTGGCTCTAGCCCTCTATGCTCGGTCAACCAAGATCTTTTATGGCCTGAGTATAGCTATTTATAGCCTTTTATTCATTTGGCTCTATTCCAATGTCTTTTACTATCGAGAATTTAGCGACTTTATCACGGCTAATACCATGAAGGTGGTCAGCAAGGTGTCTGTCGGCACTGCGGAATTAGAGTTACTGCGTCCTTGGGATTTCATCTATTTTATGGATTTCCCATTGCTGGCTTTCCTTTTCTATAAAAAACTCATCAAGCTGGACAGGAGACCTTTCAAATTCCGCTCCAGTGTTGCTATCACTGCACTCTCAGCCTTGCTCTTTTCTGCTAATCTTTTCTTGGCTGAAATTGAGCGTCCCGATCTCCTATCGCGAGGATTTTCGAATTATTATGTTGTTCGCGCCCTCAGTTTGCCAGCCTTTTTAGGCTATAGTGCCAACCAATCCTACAGTGCAAACAAAGAACGTGCCAAGGCCTCTGAGACTGATCTTCAACCTATTACAGATTATATTCAAGAACATTCTGCTAAACCCAATCCAGACTATTTCGGCTTAGCCAAAGGGAAAAATGTGATTTATCTCCACTTGGAGAGTTTTCAGCAGTTCCTACTGGACTATAAACTCAACATAGATGGAACTGAGCATGAAGTCACTCCCTTCCTCAACTCCCTCTACCATTCGCAATCTACACTAGCCTTTTCGAATATCTTTAACCAAGTCAAGGCTGGTAAGACCTCAGATGCAGAAACTATGCTGGAGACCGGTTTATTTGGCCTTGACCAAGGTTCCTTTATGGTCAACTACGGTGGCACCAATACCCAGCAGGCAGCACCTTTTATCCTATCAAAAAATGGATACCAATCAAGTGCTGTCTTTCACGGTAATATCGGGACCTTCTGGAACCGAAATACGACCTACAAACAATGGGGCTACCAATACTTCTTTGATGCTTCCTATTTTACCAAGCAAAACAGTAGCAATTCTTTCCAATATGGTTTAAATGATAAAATCATGATGAAAGATTCTATCCAATATCTGGAACACTTACAGCAACCTTTTTATGCTAAGTATATCACGGTGTCCAATCACTATCCTTATGCTAGCAATCTGACTGGCGATGAGCTTGGTTTCCCCTTGGCCAAAACCAAAGATGAAACGATCAATGGCTATTTCCAAACAGCCAACTATCTGGACAGTGCTATCAAGGCCTTCTTTGACTATCTCAAAGAAAGTGACCTCTATGAAAAATCCATCATCGTCATCTACGGAGACCATTATGGAATTTCTAACTCCCGCAATCCTGAGCTGGCACCCTTGATTGGCAAGACTTCTGAGAACTGGTCGAATTACGACAATGCCATGTTGCAACGAGTGCCTTTTATGGTGGTCATGCCTGGCTATGAAAAAGGACAAATCATCAATACCTACGGTGGACAAATCGATATCTTACCGACTCTCGAACACCTCCTTGGTATTGAGTCCAGTTCCTTCCTTCAAGTCGGCCAAGACCTTCTGTCTCCAGATCATCAAGAAATCATTGCCTTTCGGACTGCCAATTCCTTCGTCACACCTAAATACACCAGTTACGACGGACGAACCTACTATACTGAAAGCGGTCTTGAAATCAGTAATCTTGATGAACAAGCTCAGACTGAACTAGAAATCGTTCGGCAGGCAGCCAGCCAACAGCTAAAAATCAGCGACCAAATTCAAACTGGCGATTTGATACGTTTCTACCAAGCAGATCATCTTGGAAAAGTTGATACAGAAAGTATTTCTTACCTCAATTCTTTACCAATTCTGCAAAAGATTGAGCAGGAAAAAGGTAGTCAATCAACCAGTCTCTTTAGCCAACGACAAGGTAAAACCAGTGCTGACCTTTTCAAGGCACCAAGTTACCAAGAACTCCACCCAGAGTCGGCAGAAACTGAATCAAAATCACAATAAAAATGCTCTTCCGTCTTGGAGGAGCATTTCTTTTTATCAAATAAAATTCAACGAAAATCAAAGAGGAAACTGGCCTCAGGTTAACTGTAAGATTGTAGGTAGAGAGGTTGTACCTGCAGTATATGTCTGTCAAGTTTAGTGACGTAGATAGTAGAAGAACGATGAGAAGGCATAGAGAGAAGATAAATCAGCTTCAGCAGGTATCTGGAAAATTTGATTCTATAGAGAAGCCTTTTGTTACAAACTCAATATACTATCAATAAATAATAATATAGAAGCAAGAATAATTAAAATTTCACCTATCTGCATAATTCTATTTCGAACTCTAAATATATGTTCTATCAAAAATACTTGGATCACACACATTATAGAAATTAACGTTTTTGAAATTGAAAAATATCCAAATAAATAAACTATAAACAACAAAAATAGAACTATGTTATATTTCTTATTCATGACATTCCCCTCTTTATTTTTTGATTACCAATCTTAATCATTTACAACTACATTATAACAAACTAGGAAAGCCTTGTTAACAAATATTGCCATTTTTTAAATTTTTTTGTGATTCGAATGTGATAAGCTACTTCGATATTGATTATAGATGATTTTTCGTTTATACTTAGAGGTGAACACAATGTGATAGAAAAGTGCCACTTTGTGTGCGATAAACTATGAGCCTTTTGTGCCATATTTTTCTCCTTTCGCTTTACAATTGGCTTGAACACCTTTATTGTATCGCGTTTGGAGTTTTTTGGTATAACCTTCGACACACAGCCGCATAGC
>NZ_AICU01000070.1:0-8543 GCF_000257865.1 Streptococcus mitis SK575
CTTAGCTTTATTCCGCCATAGCTCAGTTGGTAGTAGCGCATGACTGTTAATCATGATGTCGTAGGTTCGAGTCCTACTGGCGGAGTAGTTAATTAAAGGGGGGTTCAGCCTCTTTTTTGTTATGTAATTAATAATCTAGGCTCTTTTTCAACTGTAGTGGGTTGAAGAAAAGCTAAGCTCGAGAAAGGACGAAATGTGTCCTTTCTTTTTTGATATTCAGAGCGATAAAAATCCTTTTTTTTGAAGTTTTCAAAGTTCCGAAATCCAAAGGCATTTCGCTTGATAAGTTTAATGAGATTATTAGTCGCTTCTAATTTAGCGTTGTAAGTTGTAATATGAAGTCTCTTCAAAGTAGGTAGGAGTTGCATTTTGAACCACTTTACAAATAGGAACTATAAACTCTCCCTCTACTTTTCTTGAAACAATTGAAGTCCGCTCAAAACGCCGTCCGATAATATTTTCATATACTTTCTCCTCTCTAGGAGTCCGTGCATCATAAGGACGATAGAGGTAGGGGGCGATTCCCGTTTCGTCAATATAGTAGATTGGAACTATAATAGTATGTTACAACTGCTAAAAATATTTCTAGAAATTAATTTGACTTTCCTAATCGATTTGTTCATCTCTTATTTCACTCTACTAGATATGCATAGCTTTATTATAACATGCGCATTTTAAACTAAGCGACTATACAGACATTAAGCATACCATCAGCTATTATAGATAATGCAAGATTACATAGATTTGAATATCTAATAATATGCGTTTTTCTTATTTTAAGATTTTTTTCCTCAGTCTCTTTTAGTATTTAACGCAGTCAATAAGGTTTTTATCATAGTCTAATTTAGGTAATAAATTTATTTCTATTCTGTCAACTTTTCCTATTTTTTATCTTGTTGAGGTTGGTATTTTAACAATTCAGGAATTATTAATGATTAATTAAAATTTTTTGTTAGAATAAGATCATAAAAAGTAAAGGAGTGTATGCTTATGCTACAAAATATTTATGATCAGATGACTGATTTCTATGACAGTATCGAAGAAGAGTATGCTACTTTCTTTGATAATAGTTGGGAATGGGAACATTTTCATTTTAAATTTTTGATTTATTATTTAGTTAGATATGGCATTGGGTGTCGTAGGGATTTTATCGTTTACCATTATCGTGTTGCTTATCGTTTGTATCTTGAAAAGATGATAATGAAACAAGGTTTTATTTCTTGTTGAGATAGTCTGAGTTAATTTCCGAACAAACTTACTTTTTTATGGCAATATAACAATAAATAGCTGGTAATTTTTCTAAATCATTTTTTAATAGTTGGAAATAGCAAATCTTTCCATTGTTTCTTCTTGATAAAAAGGCGATTTTTTCTTATAATAAATTGTAAGATATAATTGCAGGTGAGAGTCCTGCCATGTATGTGAGAAAGGAAGAGCCTGAGGGCTCAGACAAGATTATGACTTCAGTTGTTGTTGTAGGTACCCAATGGGGTGATGAAGGTAAAGGGAAGATTACAGACTTCCTTTCAGCGAATGCAGAAGTGATTGCGCGTTACCAAGGTGGTGATAATGCAGGTCACACGATTGTGATCGATGGTAAGAAATTTAAGTTGCACTTGATTCCATCTGGGATTTTCTTCCCTGAAAAAATCTCTGTTATTGGGAATGGTATGGTTGTAAATCCTAAATCTCTTGTAAAAGAGTTGAGCTATCTTCATGAGGAGGGTGTGACAACTGATAACTTGCGTATTTCTGATCGAGCGCATGTTATTTTGCCATACCATATCGAGTTGGATCGTTTGCAAGAAGAAGCTAAGGGCGACAATAAGATTGGTACTACAATCAAGGGAATCGGTCCAGCTTATATGGACAAGGCTGCTCGTGTTGGGATTCGTATCGCAGATCTTTTAGATAAAGATATTTTCCGTGAGCGTTTAGAACGTAACCTTGCTGAAAAGAATCGTCTTTTTGAAAAATTGTATGATAGTAAAGCTATCGCCTTCGATGATATTTTTGAAGAGTATTATGAATATGGTCAACAAATCAAGAAATATGTGACAGACACATCTGTCATTTTGAATGATGCGCTTGATAACGGTAAACGTGTGCTTTTTGAAGGTGCACAAGGAGTTATGCTAGATATTGACCAAGGTACTTATCCATTTGTTACGTCATCAAACCCTGTAGCTGGTGGTGTGACAATTGGTTCTGGTGTTGGTCCAAGTAAGATTGACAAGGTTGTAGGTGTATGTAAAGCCTATACGAGTCGTGTAGGAGACGGTCCTTTCCCAACTGAGTTGTTTGATGAAGTGGGAGAACGTATCCGTGAAGTAGGTCATGAATATGGTACAACAACTGGTCGTCCACGTCGTGTGGGTTGGTTTGACTCAGTTGTGATGCGTCATAGTCGTCGCGTTTCTGGTATTACTAATCTTTCATTGAACTCTATCGATGTTTTGAGTGGTTTAGATACAGTGAAAATCTGTGTGGCCTATGATCTTGATGGTCAACGTATTGACTATTATCCAGCTAGTCTTGAGCAATTGAAGCGTTGCAAGCCTATCTATGAAGAGTTACCAGGTTGGTCAGAAGATATTACTGGAGTTCGTAATTTGGAAGATCTTCCTGAGAATGCGCGTAACTATGTTCGTCGTGTGAGTGAATTGGTTGGCGTTCGTATTTCTACTTTCTCAGTAGGTCCTGGTCGTGAACAAACAAATATTTTAGAAAGTGTTTGGTCCTAAGAGATTTTTAAGATTTGTTTAAGATAGGTCGGGTATACTATAGACAGTTACAAGAAGACCTCCTAACTTGTTGTAACAAATATCCTAAACTTTTCTTTTTCATAATAATCTCCCTATAAAGTCACCGCATTCGGTGGCTTTTTTTGTCTTGGTATTCATGATATAATAAAATCGATAAGTAGGAAAAGAGAAACGGATGAATTATACAGTTGAAGAAAAAGAAGTCTTTATGAGAGAGGCATTGAAAGAGGCTGAGATTGCTCTTGAACACGATGAAATTCCAATTGGTTGTGTGATTGTCAAGGACGGAGAAATCATTGGCCGTGGGCATAATGCGCGTGAGGAGTTGCAACGAGCGATTATGCATGCGGAGATTATGGCAATAGAGAATGCGAACCTGAGTGAGGAGAGCTGGCGCTTGCTGGATTGCACGCTTTTTGTGACCATTGAGCCGTGTGTCATGTGTAGTGGGGCGATTGGACTCGCCCGTATTCCAAACGTGGTCTATGGGGCTAAAAACCAGAAATTTGGCGCTGCTGGGAGTTTGTACGATATCTTGACAGATGAGCGTCTCAATCATCGTGTGGAGGTTGAAACGGGAATTTTGGAAGATGAATGCGCAGCTATTATGCAGGACTTTTTTAGAAATAGACGGAAAAAATAATTTTTCTTTTAAAATGAATAGGAATGTGATATAATAAATAGTGGAGCAACAGTTCTGCGTGAAGCGGGTCAGGGGAGGAATCCAGCAGCCCTAAGCGATTTGAATTGTGTGCTCTTTTTTTCGTGCTTTTTCCGAATAAATAAGATAGAATAATCTAGAATAAATGATAATAGAAAAGAGAAGATGATGAAAATTCGTGGTTTTGAATTGGTTTCTAGTTTTACAGATGAAAATTTATTGCCCAAGCGTGAGACAGCGCATGCGGCTGGTTACGATTTAAAGGTTGCAGTGCGCACAGTTATCGCTCCAGGAGAGATTGTCTTGGTTCCAACAGGGGTTAAGGCCTATATGCAGCCGACTGAGGTTCTTTACCTTTATGATCGTTCTTCAAACCCTCGTAAGAAGGGCTTGGTTTTAATTAATTCAGTTGGCGTTATTGATGGAGACTATTATGGAAATCCTGGGAATGAAGGGCATATTTTTGCGCAGATGAAGAATATCACAGACCAAGAGGTTGTTCTTGAAGTTGGAGAACGTGTTGTCCAGGCTGTCTTTGCTCCTTTCTTAATTGCAGATGGAGATGCAGCTGATGGTGTGCGAACTGGTGGTTTTGGGTCAACTGGACACTAAGATGAAGATTATCTTTGTACGTCACGGGGAGCCAGATTACCGTGAGTTAGAGGAGCGTTCTTATACGGGTTTTGGGATAGATTTGGCGCCCTTGTCTGAGAAGGGACGGCAGCAAGCTCAGGAATTGAGCAAAAATTCTTTACTCTCGTCAGCTGAAATAATCGTATCTTCTGCAGTCACAAGAGCTTTAGAAACGGCTTCTTATGTAGTTTGTACTACGGGACTTCCTTTGAGAGTAGAGCCATTATTGCATGAATGGCAGGTCTATGAAAGTGGCACAGATAATTTTGAAAAAGCTCGTACTATGTTTCTAGAAAATAAGGGGGAATTACTTCCTAATAGTCCTATTCAATATGAGACAGCTGCGGAGATGAAGTCTCGGTTTCTAGAATGTATGTCTAAGTATCGAGAACATCAGACTGTGGTAGTTGTTGCTCATCGAATGCTCATGCGCCAATTTGTACCAGACGAGAAGATTGATTTTTGCCAAGTGATTGAGTATGAGTTAGAGATATAGAAAGAGGTTTATCATCGCAAAGAAAAAAGCGACATTTGTGTGTCAAAATTGTGGGTATAATTCCCCTAAATATCTGGGACGATGCCCCAACTGTGGGTCTTGGTCTTCTTTTGTAGAAGAGGTTGAGGTTGTCGAGGTCAAAAATGCGCGTGTGTCCTTGACAGGTGAGAAAACCAAGCCCATGAAACTGGCTGAAGTGACCTCCATTAATGTCAATCGAACCAAGACAGAGATGGAGGAATTCAACCGTGTACTTGGAGGCGGAGTGGTACCAGGAAGTCTCGTCCTAATCGGTGGGGATCCTGGAATCGGGAAATCGACTCTTCTCCTACAAGTCTCAACCCAGTTGTCTCAAGTAGGGACAGTTCTCTACGTCAGTGGGGAGGAGTCTGCTCAGCAAATCAAGTTGCGAGCGGAACGCTTGGGAGATATTGATAGCGAGTTTTATCTCTATGCAGAGACCAATATGCAGAGTATTCGAGCTGAGGTGGAGCGCATCCAACCAGACTTCCTCATTATTGACTCCATTCAGACTATTATGTCTCCTGAGATTTCAGGGGTGCAGGGATCTGTTTCTCAAGTGCGTGAGGTGACGGCTGAGCTTATGCAACTGGCCAAGACCAATAACATTGCCATCTTTATCGTAGGGCATGTGACCAAGGAAGGAACCTTGGCTGGGCCTCGTATGTTGGAGCATATGGTGGATACGGTGCTTTACTTTGAAGGGGAGCGTCACCATACCTTCCGTATTCTGAGAGCGGTCAAAAACCGTTTTGGCTCCACTAATGAGATTGGGATTTTTGAGATGCAGTCGGGCGGATTAGTTGAGGTACTCAATCCGAGTCAAGTTTTCCTAGAAGAGCGTTTGGATGGAGCAACTGGTTCATCAATCGTTGTGACCATGGAAGGGACACGTCCTATTTTGGCTGAGGTTCAGGCTTTGGTGACACCGACTATGTTTGGAAATGCTAAGCGTACGACGACAGGACTTGATTTTAATCGTGCTAGTCTGATTATGGCTGTTTTGGAAAAGCGGGCAGGTCTTCTCTTGCAAAATCAGGACGCCTATCTTAAATCTGCTGGCGGTGTTAAATTGGATGAACCTGCCATTGACTTAGCTGTTGCAGTTGCCATTGCTTCGAGTTATAAAGACAAGCCAACTAATCCTCAGGAATGTTTTGTAGGCGAACTGGGCTTGACAGGAGAAATTCGGCGCGTGAATCGTATCGAGCAACGTATCAATGAAGCTGCTAAACTGGGCTTTACTAAGATTTATGTGCCTAAGAATTCCTTGACAGGAATCACCCCGCCCAAGGAAATTCAGGTTATTGGGGTGACAACGATTCAGGAAGTTTTGAAAAAGGTCTTTGCATAATCCGTGACAAATCCTCTTAAAAATGATAAGATAGGAGAAATATTTGATTATCAAATTTTCGAGGAGGGAATCGTGTCGTATTTTGAACAGTTTATGCAAGCCAATCAGGCTTATGTTGCCCTACATGGGCAGTTAAATCTGCCACTTAAACCCAAAACAAGAGTTGCCATTGTGACCTGTATGGACTCACGTTTGCACGTTGCGCAAGCTTTAGGTTTGGCACTTGGGGATGCTCATATCTTGCGGAATGCAGGTGGTCGAGTGACAGAAGACATGATTCGTTCGCTGGTTATTTCCCAGCAACAAATGGGGACAAGAGAGATTGTGGTGTTACACCATACAGACTGTGGTGCTCAGACCTTTGAAAATGGTCCTTTTCAGGAGTATCTGAAAGAGGAACTAGGTGTCGATGTATCAGACCAGGATTTCTTGCCCTTCCAAGATATAGAGGAGAGTGTACGTGAGGATATGCAACTCCTTATCGAGTCTCCCCTAATACCAGATGATGTCATTATCTCTGGTGCTATTTACGATGTGGATACAGGAAGTATGACAGTCGTAGAATTGTAAAAAATTCATTTAGAGAGAAAGTGTATGAAGAAAAACAGTATTTTATTTATTTTTATTTTATTGCTATGTATTGGTTTGCAGTATGAAACCATCTACTATACGGACGGTTCGATGTCAGGTGCGGAATATGGACTAATGGGAGTTTCTATCTTTCTAGCTCTCTTTTACATGATTCCGGCTCTTTATTTCCTTTTCCGTATTGGGAAAAAATGGGAATTGCCAAAGAATGCCTTGATTTTGTCTTTATTGGGTGGGATGTTCCTTGCAGGCTGGTTGTCTAGTTTTGCTAATACCTATATCCATGATTTACTGGGCGTTCTTTTCCCAGATAGTGCATTTTTAAATGCCTTTGAAAGTGCGATTGTGGCTCCTTTAGTAGAAGAACCCTTGAAATTATTGCCACTTGTCTTTGTTTTGGCTTTGGTTCCTGTGCGAAAATTAAAATCTTTGTTTTTACTTGGGATTGCTTCAGGTTTGGGATTCCAAATGATTGAGGATATTGGCTATATTCGTACGGATTTGCCAGAGGGCTTTGACTTTACTATTTCGAGGATTTTAGAGCGTATCATCTCAGGAATTGCCTCTCACTGGACTTTTTCAGGTCTGGCTGTAGTAGGTGTTTACTTGCTTTACAGAGCCTATAAAGGACAAAAGGTTGGCAAGAAACAGGGCCTTATTTTCCTAGGTTTAGCCTTGGGAACTCATTTCTTGTTTAACTCTCCTTTTGTAGAATTGGAGACAGAGTTGCCATTAGCGATTCCAGTGGTTACAGCTATTACTCTTTATGGTTTTTATCAGGCTTATCGCTTTGTTGAGAAGAACGATGAGTTGATGAACTAGAATATTTTTTAAAAGAATGATGCAAGGGTACAAATATGGTGCCCTTCTTTTATTTTTGATTGAAAAATAGTGTAAAAAGCGCTACAATGGTAGATGGAAAATCTTGTGAAAAGCACAAGTGATACATATATACCGGAGGAAATCATGTCTTTTTCTGATTTAAAGCTGTTTGCCCTTTCTTCTAATAAAGAATTGGCAGAACGTGTGGCGCAGGAGATTGGGATAGAGTTGGGGAAATCAAGTGTTCGCCAATTTTCAGATGGAGAGATTCAGGTCAACATCGAAGAATCAATCCGTGGGAAACACGTCTTTATCTTACAATCAACTAGTTCGCCTGTAAATGACAATCTGCTTGAAATTTTGATTATGGTGGATGCTTTGAAGCGTGCCAGTGCAGAATCTGTCAATGTTGTCATGCCTTACTATGGGTATGCACGTCAGGATAGAAAGGCGAGAGCGCGTGAGCCAATCACTTCAAAACTTGTCGCAAATATGCTTGAAGTAGCTGGAGTGGATCGTTTATTGACCATCGACTTGCATGCTGCGCAGATTCAAGGATTCTTTGATATTCCTGTGGATCACTTGATGGGGGCTCCTCTGATTGCGGATTATTTTGAGCGTCGTGGCATGGTTGGTTCTGACTATGTGGTTGTCAGCCCAGACCATGGAGGAGTGACTCGTGCCCGTAAGTTGGCAGAATTTTTGAAAACATCTATCGCTATCATCGACAAACGTCGCAGTGTTGATAAGATGAATACCAGTGAAGTCATGAACATCATCGGTAAGGTCGAAGGCAAGACTTGTATCTTGATTGATGATATGATTGATACTGCTGGAACGATTTGTCATGCAGCGGATGCCCTTGCAGAAGCTGGTGCTGTTGAAGTCTATGCGAGCTGTACGCACCCAGTTCTTTCTGGTCCTGCTATGGACAATATCCAAAAATCAGCTATTAAGAAATTGGTTGTTTTGGATACCATCTATCTGCCAGAAGAGCGTTTGATTGATAAGATTGAGCAGATTTCAATCGCTCATCTTTTGGGAGATGCTATCGTACGTATCCATGAAAAACGCCCACTTTCTCCACTTTTCAGTATTGAGAAAAAGATTTAATGACCAAGCCTGAGATGATTCTCAGGTTTTTTCGTCTCTTTTGCGAATAAATAGATAGTGGCAGTGAATCTAGTAAACCTAGATTTAATA
>NZ_AICU01000071.1:0-721 GCF_000257865.1 Streptococcus mitis SK575
CAAAACAGCAACAATTCCAGCAACAGACTTAACTAAGTCAGCATC
This sequence comes from Streptococcus mitis SK575, assembly GCF_000257865.1. Lineage (GTDB taxonomy): Bacteria > Bacillota > Bacilli > Lactobacillales > Streptococcaceae > Streptococcus > Streptococcus mitis_CQ. Next base: position 46 of record NZ_AICU01000071.1, read on the forward strand.
AGACGCAGGTAAAGCAAATGCAGGAAATGGAGCAAATACACCAGCAACTAAGACAGTAGTTAAAGATCCAGCTAACTTAACAGATGAAGAAAAAGCAAAAGTTAAGAAAGCAGTAGAGGATGTAAACCCAGGATCAACTGTAGTAGTAAATGATAAAGGTGATGTAATCGTTACTAAAGGTGATGGAACAGTATTAGTAATCCCAGAACTTGACTTAGTAATTCCAGAAGATAAATTAACTGATCCAACTCAACAAAATGGTGTAAATACACCAGCAACTAGAGTGTTAGTTGGAGATAAAGCTAAATTAACAGCTGATGAAATTGAAAAAGTTAAAGAATCAATTAAAGCAGTCAACCCAGGATCAACTGTAGTAGTAGACGAAAACGGAAATGCGACAGTAACAACTCCAGAAGGTAAGACAGCAACAATTCCAGCAGCTCAATTAGTTAAAGATGCTAAAGATGTTGCAGCTAAGAACAATGGTGAAAACATCAACGTTGACTTCGAAAAAGAAACAGTAGCAGACTTCAATAACTTAACAGATGCAGAAAAAGAAGCTGCAAAAGCTAAGATTAAAGGAGCAAATGCTGATGTAGCAGAAGTTATCTTCGACAAAGCAGGAAACGCAACTGTAATTACTAAAGATGGTAAAGTTTACACAATCGTAGCTAAA
>NZ_AICU01000072.1:0-38538 GCF_000257865.1 Streptococcus mitis SK575
CTTTAATTTTCATTGAGTATTACCTACAAAAAGCTTTCTAGCAGTTTATTGACACATTGGATTGAATGAGATGAATGACACCTTATTCAAATTTAGGAAACCAGTTTCCTAGAAAATCCTTCTCCACGAAAGAAAATATAACAATTGATTATTTGTTTGTTACAAACATCATTTGTTGCTTACAAACATAATATACTCCTATTTTCTGAAAAAGTCAACAATTAATGTTTGTTTTTGTGGTTTTTTATTTAAAAGATTTCGATATCAAAACCAATTTGATCCACTTGACCAGGTTCTAGGAGACGAACATTTTTCTTATCTTCGAGATGATCTCCTTCTTCAAGGGATGTTGACAAGCCAGACCATGGTTCAAAAGCAATGAAAGGACCCTTATTCAAAGTTGACCATATAATGAGGTTTGGAAACTCTGTAAAGTGCACTTTCAATCCCTTATCATGTTTACGAGAACGAAGGGCAATTGTTCTAGATTGCAATTCATCTAAGGTGACTGCATCTGTGCTGAAAAGATTATAGCTGAGGTCTAATTCTTTTTGACCCTCTAGCCATGGACTTCTATCTTGAAAATCCAGCATACCCGTTTCTGGGAAAGGACGTGGAACAGAGCAAGTCTCTTCTTTCTCAAACTCTAAGTAGTAATCTTCATAGACCTCGTCATCCAGTAAGGGACAATTAAAGCCTGGATGGCCACCAATAAAGTAAGGCATGACCTTACTAGTTTCTTTGTTGAAAATCTTGTATTGAGTCCGTACTGTCTTGCCAGTAAGGATATAAGTGATTTCTAAGCGGAAATGATAAGGGTAGTTCTGATAGCTATTCTCATCGTCTTCAATTGCAAAAGTTACACTATTATCTGTCTGTTCAACTAATTCAAATTCTTTCTTGCGAACCAAACCATGACGAGGAATGTTTCCTTTGCTTTCTTGCCCCTTCTCATCTATATAGACGGCTGTATCCTCTCTCAATGAACCACAAATGGGGAAGAGAACAGGAGCTTGTCCACTCCAATAAGTAGCATCCCCTTGCCACAAATACTCAAGTCCCTCAGCATCTTTTATAGAAGAAAGAGCCCCACCAAAACTGTTAAATTGAACTCTTAATTGTTCTGATTTTAATTCAATTACCATTATTTTCTCCGATTTCTTGATAGTTTATAAAAAAACTAGGCTGTCACTCCTATCAGGAAAATGACAACCTAGCTTTAACAATTTACATTTTATAGGAGCGCATTATTTTGCTTTTGCTGCATACTCTTCGTTACGTTTGATCATTTGTTTTCTGTACCAAGCAAAGATACCGATATAGAATACAAGGAAGACTACAGCACCAAGGATTGCTTTGACATCACCAGTTGTAGTGTTACCAATTGTCCAACCAAGAAGTTTTTCGATTGGTCCTTCAAGAGTTGAGTGAGTAATCAATTGAGTTTCACTCACACCTGCTGGGAAGGCACCTACACCTTTAGCAAGTTCTGTTGCAAATGGTGCAATAAGTGTACCTGAAAGAAGGAAGAGTGGCAACAAGAGAGTTCCGAAGATAATCATACGGAGCAATTTACCACGAGTTACAACCAAGAGAGCTGGAGTAACACCCATTGCGATGATACCTGCAAGTGGCAAGATACCATTTCCGACTTTTGAAAGAAGCACAGCTTCAATCAACATGATTGGTGCAAGTACGTTGGCACAAGCCCAGATTTCAGCACGACCAGCGATGAATGGCCAGTCAAGACCGATGTTGAATTTACGTCCTTGAAGACGTTTAGTAGCAACGTTTGTAATACCTTGTGAAAGAGGTTCCACAGCGGCGATGAACCATGAACCGATAAGTGAGAAGAGTTCCAAAGATACACCGGCAGTCAAACCAAGAGACAACCATCCTCTGATAACAAGACGCCATTTATCTGCATCTGCAACCCCTGCAATTGGATGTGGAGTTCCCATAATACCGATAACGATACCAAGAATGAAACCGATAAAGAATTTAGAACCCCAGAAACCGATTTTCTTGTTCAATTTAGCAGCATCAAAGTCATATTTATCAAGGCCTGGGAAGAATTTTTCAAAAATCTTATCCAAAACCATGATAACTGGGTTCATCATGTAGTTCATGTGAGTTGATGTCATTGGTGATGAACTTGGTGCGTTAAGAAGGTCATCAAATGTAGGTTTCATCAAGTCAGAGTTGATAATTTTCAACACACCAACAAGTACGATAGCTGCTGTAGCAATCAAGAGTGAAACCCCTTGGCTCACACCGTTGTTGTCAGCATACCATTTAATCAAAAGACCTGTGATAGACAAGTGCCAGATATCGAAGATATCAACGTCAAGTGTATCTGTTTTCTTCATGGCTAGCATCACTATGTTGACAATCAACATGATGAGCAAGAAGTATAGTGTCCAAGCAGATCCCCAAGTGATTGTTGCAAGTGGTGCCCAACCAACGTCAGTGATACTCAATTGGATACCAGTGTTTTCAACAAATTTTGCTAGCGACGCTGAGAAAGCAGTGTTTAGCATACCGATGATAGCACCGATACCAGTAAGGGCGATGGCAAGTTTGATACCACCTTCAAGCGCTTTGGAGAATTTCACTCCAAAAAGTAAAGCCAATACTGTCAAAATGATTAACATGATGACAGGTCCACCCATATCTAAGATGGGCGTGAAAAATTCTTTGATTAGGCCAAAGATTGCATCCATAACAGTTCCTCCCTTGTTTATGTTATATGAATGTTAACAAATTGATAATTAGCTTAATCCGTGTTCTTTGATAGCTGCTTCAATATTATCATATACTGGAGCACTCATAGCTGGGATACGGAACAAGATTGGTCCAGCTTCGATAACTGGAATACCTGGTTCAAAACCAAGATCTGTCGCAGCAATTGGTGTAAAGATGTCATAACCTTTGATAAGATCTTCGTTAACGTCTTTGACCATAACAGCATCACAGTGAACATCAAAACCACGGTTTGAAAGTTCTTCTTCAAGAGCACTTTTAATTTGGTGGCTTGAGTTAACACCTGCACCGCAGGCGGCAAGAATTTTAATCATATGGATTTCCTCCGATTTAATATTTTTAATAGACAAGATTAAGCGATTGCTTCAGCTATATAAGCATAGAGGGCTTCTGGTTCAGAAATTTTTGATAGGTCTTCAAGATGACCATTTCCAGTAAAGAAGTCCATCAACTGAGCAAGAATGTTTGTTTGACTTGAACTTGAGTTATTAATGATAAAGAAGAGCAAGGATACTTCTACTTCCTTATCTGGTGCAATCATGTTGTGGAAGGTCACCGGTTTATCCAATCGAACAACCACAACTTTTTCAGCTAGATTATGAACAATATCTGTATGAGGAATAGCCACATTCGGCAAATCCTTACCCAAAAATTCCATATCTAAGCCAGTTGGAAATGACTTTTCACGCGTGATCAAGGCTTCACGATAAGTCGGAGTTACGATTTCTCGTTCTTCCAATAAAGTTGCAACCTGATCAAAGAGATGTTCTTGATTATCCGCTTCTAAGCAAAACACAAGGTTTTTGTCAAAGAAATGATCTAATCCCATAAGGTTTTCCCTTCTTTCCATTAACTTTATGCTATAAGTATAACACTATATGAAACCGTTGTCAATGACTTTCTGTTGTTTTTTGTCTCTTTTTTTATATTTTTGTTGTTTTTATAGTTTGTTACATAAAAACAAACATATAAGCAAACATTTCAAACATTTTTTCTGTTCTAGAAACTAAAAAAGCAGACCATTTAAGCCTGCTTTACGATTGATTCTTATATAAATTTCCTATGAAGAAGGAAAGGTATTTCTGATAATTTATTCTTCATCCATGCTCAAGACACTGAGGAAGGCTTCTTGTGGAACTTCTACTGATCCGATAGCTTTCATGCGCTTCTTACCTGCTTTTTGTTTTTCAAGGAGTTTGCGTTTACGAGAAACGTCACCACCATAACATTTAGCAAGTACATTCTTACGAAGGGCCTTGATATCAGTACGAGCGACAATCTTGTGTCCAATTGCTGCTTGAATTGGTACCTCGAATTGTTGACGAGGGATAATTTTCTTGAGCTTATCAACGATGAGTTTCCCGCGTTCATAAGCAAAATCCTTGTGAACGATAAAGCTGAGGGCATCCACCTTGTCTCCATTGAGAAGGATATCCATTTTCACTAGCTTAGATGGGCGATACTCTGACAATTCATAGTCAAAGCTTGCATAACCACGTGTTGAAGACTTGAGTTTATCAAAGAAGTCGAAGACGATTTCAGCCAGTGGAATTTGATAGATAACATTGACACGATTATCATCAATATAGTCCATAGTCACAAAGTCCCCTCGCTTGCGCTGAGCTAGCTCCATCACTGCTCCTACGAACTCCTGTGGTACCATGATTTGCGCCTTAACATAAGGCTCTTCAATGGTCGCAATCTTGGTAGGATCTGGGAACTCAGATGGGTTAGACACATCCATAGACTCACCGTCGGTCAAATTAACTTTGTAAATAACAGACGGAGCTGTCATGATGAGGTCGATGTTGAACTCACGTTCCAAACGTTCTTGGATAACATCCATATGGAGAAGTCCAAGAAAACCACAACGGAAACCAAATCCAAGGGCCTGAGATGTTTCTGGTTCAAACTGCAAACTGGCATCATTCAGTTGCAATTTTTCAAGGGCTTCACGAAGGTCATTATACTTGTTTGATTCGATTGGGTAGAGACCCGCAAAGACCATAGGATTCATCTGCTTGTAGCCATGTAAGGGCTCTGTCGCAGGATTGGTTGCCAAGGTAACGGTATCCCCCACACGAGTATCCTGAACCGTCTTAATAGAAGCCGCGATATAACCAACATCACCAGTCGCAAGGAAATCACGACCAACTGCTTTGGGTGTGAAGATACCAACTTCCGTAACATCAAAGGTCTTGCCATTACTCATGAGTTGAATCTTATCGCCAGGTTTAACCACCCCATCCATGACACGCACTTGGAGGATAACCCCACGGTAGGCATCGTAAACCGAGTCGAAAATCAAGGCCTTAAGAGGCGCCGTCACATCACCTGTTGGAGCTGGCACTTTTTCTACGATTTGCTCGAGAATTTCTTCGATACCAATACCAGCTTTAGCTGATGCTAAGACTGCTTCGCTGGCATCTAGACCAATGACATCTTCAATCTCTGTACGCACGCGCTCAGGATCTGCAGCTGGTAGGTCAATTTTGTTAATGACTGGCATGATTTCCAAATCATTGTCCAAGGCCAGATAAACGTTGGCAAGGGTTTGAGCCTCAATACCTTGAGCGGCATCGACCACCAAAATAGCACCCTCACAGGCAGCGAGCGAACGTGAAACTTCATAGGTAAAGTCTACGTGCCCTGGCGTGTCAATCAAGTGGAAAATATAAGTTTCCCCATCTTTTGCAGTATAATTCAGCTCGATGGCATTCAACTTAATGGTAATCCCACGTTCTCGCTCTAGATCCATGCTATCCAAAAGTTGAGCTTGCATTTCACGACTGGAAACTGTCTCTGTTTTTTCCAAAATACGGTCTGCTAGAGTCGACTTTCCGTGGTCAATATGGGCGATAATAGAGAAGTTACGGATCTTCTCCTGTCGTTTTTTCAATTCTTCTAAGTTCATGATTCTCTTCCTTTCAGGGTATCTATTTATTATAAATTGTTTTTGACTTTTTGACAAGACCATACCCTGCTAGGAGTACTAATCTTCAGCGACAAAGCCGTCATTTTCGATAAAGTGGTGTTCTGTCATTCCTTGGTCAGTAAAGACAATCCCGTGAAGGACACCACCGTAGACAGCTCCTCCGTCCATCCCAACCTTGCCATCTTCTGTAGTCCAAAGCTCAGCAGTACCACGCTCTTGCTGTAACAAACCATAAACCGGTGTATGGCCGAAGACAATGATTTTTCCAGTATGATTTTCTGCTTCGTGGAATGGTTTTCTAAGCCAGACTTTTTTATAATCTGTGGTTTCACGCCAGTCATCCAAGGTCAAATCAATACCTGCATGAACAAAGATATACTTGTCTGTCTCTACCACAAAAGGCATTTGACGAATGAATTCGACCAAATCTGCCGCTTCAGTAGCAACACGCTTGGCATCCTCAACCCCGTCAACTGGTGCATCCAAGGGACGACCTAGGATAGAGTTAATGGTTGTATCTCCACCATTGCGACGATAGTGGTCATAGCTTTCTTCTGGGTCATCGAGCCAAGTTAAAAACATATACTCATGATTTCCTGATAAACAGATCGCCCCTTGATTATCAACCAAGTCCTTAACCATTTCAAGAACACGGCGACTATCTTCACCGCGGTCAATCAAATCCCCTAGAAAGAGCAACTGGGTCTGACCATCCCAGGTTTTGAGAAGGTCTTCCAGCATCCCTGCTTTTCCGTGAACATCTCCAATTACATAATAGTCAGTCATCTTATTTCTCCCTGTTTCTCAACAATTCTCTGGCTTGTGTCAGGGCTGCTTCCGTCACATCATCACCAGCCAACATCTTGGCAACTTCCTCCACTCGCTCTTCAACCGTCAAGAGACGAACAGTCGAAACCGTTGAATGCTCATTGCTAATCTTCTCAATAAAGAATTGATAATCCGCAATCGCAATCACTTGTGGCAAATGGGAAATAGCTAGAACCTGCCCATGCTGACCAATCTTGTGAATCTTCTGCGCAATAGCTTGGGCAACACGTCCTGAAACTCCCGTATCCACCTCATCAAAGACAATGCTAGTCTTACCTTCTTTACGTGAAAAGGCAGACTTAATGGCTAGCATGAGACGAGATAATTCCCCACCAGACGCAACCTTGACCAAGGGTTTAAAGTCTTCACCAGGGTTGGTTGAAATATAAAACTCAACCATTTCATTTCCCTCACGACTGAATTTTCCCTTGCTAAAACGAACCTGAAACTGGGCTTTTTCCATATAAAGGTCTTGCAGTTCTTGTTTAATCTCAGCTTCAAGCTGCTGAGCCAAGTCATGACGTGCAGATGCAAGCTGGCCAGCCAAATCAACAAGATTGACTTCCAATTTCTTGAGCTCTGCTTCCATGTCTTCAGAAGAAAGGCTGTTGCCTGTCAAGAGATTGTATTCTTCCGTAATCTTTGCAAAATAAAGCAAAACATCATCCACAGTCCCACCGTACTTGCGGGTAATAGTATGAAGGAGGTCCAAACGATTCTCAACCTGCATGAGACGATTGCCGTCAAAATCAAGGTCCTCTATAATAGCTTCCAAACGTTTGCTAATATCTTCTAAGACATAGTAGGTCTCAGACAGAGAGCTTGAAATTTCACGGTATTCAGGGTCATACTCTTCGACACTTTCCATATCATTCATGGCTGAACGAACATTGGCCAGACTTGAAAAATCTTCATTGTCCAACATGCTGTAGGCATTGGTCAGTGTATCCGCAATATTTTTATGATTGAGCAGTTTCTCTCGCTCTTGGTTGAGAGCCAGGTCTTCTCTAGCCTGCAAGTTTGCTGCCTCAATCTCTGCCATTTGAAATTCCAACATTTCGATACGAGCCTTATGTTCCTGTTGGTTTTTCTTGACTTCCAGAACCTGCTTACGCATTTTTCGATAAGCATCAAAACTCGTTTGATAGGTTTCTTTCAAGTCCCAAAAAGCTGCGTTACCGAATTCATCCAACATCTGGATATGCAGTTGGGGACGCATTAACTCTTCTTGGTCATGCTGACCATGAATATCTACTAGATGTTGTCCAATAGCACGCAAAACAGACAGATTAACCATCTGGCCATTGACACGACTGATACTCCGACCATTTAGCAAGATTTCCCGACGGATGATAATTTCATCCCCCATTTCCAAACCTTGCTCATCAAAAATTTCCTGTAAAAGGCGACTATTCTCAACTGAGAAAAGCCCCTCAATCTCTGCCTTTGGCGCACCATGACGAATAACATCTGTCGTAGCACGAGCTCCCAACATCATATTCATGGCATCAATGATAATCGACTTCCCTGCACCCGTTTCACCAGTCAGGACAGTCATTCCCTTTTCAAAATTGAGAGAAATAGCCTCAATAATGGCAAAGTTTTTTATCGAAATTTCAAGTAACATATAGACCTACCAATTTTTTACTTGTTCAAAGATTTCCTCAGCTAGACTTTCACTTCTGGCAATGACTAAAATCGAGCTATCATCAGCTAAACAGCTAAAAATCTTATCCGCAAAAGTCTCGGTTAACTGAGCTTTTACAAAAGCTGTATTTCCTGGGATAACTTGGAGATTGATCATCTTGTCCATCAATTCTGCCGATTCGATATTGTCTTCAGCCAGTTGCAAACTTTTTACGATTGATTTTGGCAATTCATAGACATAGGTGTTGTCTCTCAAAGGAATTTTGACAATCCCCAGTTCTTTGATATCTCGTGATACCGTTGCCTGAGTGGCACTGATACCTGCCTCTTTCAAGTGTTCTACAATTTCTTCTTGTGTACCGATTTGATAATCTGTCACAAATCGTCTAATTTTTTCAAGTCTCTCTTTTTTATTCATTTTTAAATTGACTATGCGCCCTCTCTACTACTTCTTCAATTTCAGCAAGAACCTGATTGCCTGCTGACTCTTCTTTTTTCAAATACGCTAAAAATTCAATATTTCCATGTCCACCTTGGATGGGAGAAAAGTCCAAACCAAGGACTGAAAAGCCTTCCTCTACTGCCATAGCTGTGACAGATTCAAGGACATTCTGATGGACTTTGGCATCGCGAATAATTCCATTTTTCCCAATCTGCTCACGTCCTGCTTCAAACTGGGGCTTAACCAAAGCCACAACCTGACCCTGATTAGCCAACACACGGTGCAAGGCCGGCAAAATAAGACTTAGGGAAATGAAACTCACATCAATACTGGCAAAGCTCGGTTCCTGCTCGAAATCAGTCTTTTCAGCATAGCGGAAATTGAACTGCTCCATGCTGACAACTCGTGGGTCTTGGCGTAATTTCCAAGCCAACTGATTGGTACCGACATCAACTGCAAAGACAAGTTCAGCACCATTCTGCAGCATGACGTCTGTAAAGCCCCCGGTAGAAGCACCGATATCAATTGTGGTCGCCCCATCAACTGACAAATCAAAGACTTGCAAGGCCTTTTCCAGTTTCAAGCCACCACGACTAACATACTTGAGTTTTTCACCCTTGAGTTTTAGCTCGGTGTCATCTGGAATTTTCTCTCCTGGTTTGTCAAACCGTTCTCCATTCAGAACTGCTACGACTAGACCAGCCATCACACCGCGCTTGGCCTGTTCTCTCGTTTCAAACAAGCCCTGTTTATAAGCTAGTACATCCACTCTTTCCTTAGCCATTGATTCTCAAACTTTCTACTACTTTTACAATCGATTCTGTTTCAAAGGGAATCTGCTGGGCAATTTCTTCTAATTTGGCATTAGCTTGATCCAAGGTTTGGTTACAAAAGGCAATGGCCTTTTCCAAGCCCAACAAGGCTGGATAGGTTGATTTTTCAGCCTGCAGGTCCTTTTGAGGTGTCTTGCCAATTTCCTCAAAACTAGCTGTCACATCCAGTACATCATCTCTGACTTGAAAAGCAAGTCCAAGCAATTCACCTACAGTTTTCAGTTTTGCCTGCACCTCAGGTGCCAATTCGGCTATAATAGCAGCTGCTTGGAAGGGATAAGCTAGTAGTTTTCCAGTCTTATTAGCATGAATGGTCTGAAGTTCTTCCAAAGACAAATGCTGGTGTTCACCCTCCATGTCCAAAACCTGGCCTGCTACCATGCCCAGACTTCCTGACGCAAGCGATAAGTTAGCAATCAAGTCCACCTTGATCTGACTTGGCAAATCTGCCTGCGCTATCAAGGCGTAAGGATCTAGGAATAAAGCATCTCCAGCCAAAATCGCCATAGCTTCACCAAATTTCTTGTGATTGGTCAATCGTCCCCGACGGTAATCATCATCATCCATAGCTGGAAGATCATCGTGAATCAAGCTCCCTGTATGAATCATTTCCAAGGCCGCAGCCACCTGCGCATGTGCTGGTTTAATAGCGACCTGCAAGGCTTCCAGAACTTCTAACAAGAGAAAAGGTCGAATACGCTTGCCACCAGCATGAATGGAATAGAGAACAGACTCTCGCAAACTAGAGGCAAACTGCTGGTCTCCATAAAAGTCTTCCAAAGCCGACTCGACAAGAGCTAATTTTTCTTGCTTCTTCATTCAAAATCACTTTCTGTTCCGTCTTCTTGCATGACCTTGACTAGGGTCTTTTCAGCCTTATCCAGCGTCGCTTGGAGCTCTTTTGACAGGATCATGCCCTTTTGAAAGGCAGCAATCGCATCTTCCAGAGCAATTTCACCATTTTCCAAACTTTGGACAATGCTTTCCAGTTCTGCTAGATTTTCCTCAAATTTCTTTTGTTTTGACATCTTTAACCTCTAATTCTACTCGACCATCCCGCATCAAAAGCGTCACTTGGTCTTTTTTCTTCAAACTCTCAACCGAATCTACAACGGACTCTTCTTTTTTGACAATTGCATAACCACGCGCCACGATTCGACTGGTATCCAACATCAACAAGGCTTCTGAAAGTCGCTTGACTTCAGCAACCTTGGCATCATAAACTGACGCCATTTGGCTACGGAGGAGCTTATCCAACTGGCTTAAGCGGTCTTGATAGCGTTGGATTTTGGTAATAGGTGATAATTGTATTAGTTGATGGGTCCTTGCTTGTACTAGCTGTTTGTTATCAGAAATCCGTGTTCGCAAACTTTGTTTTAATCGCAGTTGCAGTTGATCCAAGCGTTGCAAATAGCCATCATACAAGCGCTCTGGCTGTCTAAAGATAACAGACTGACTGCATTTTTTCAAAGCTTCTTGTTTCTTAGATAGGACATTTCGGACTGCTGTTGCCATCCGTTTTTCTTGATTTTGCAAATGAGCTAATACATCCAACTTGGTCACAGGTGTTGCCAGTTCAGCCGCTGCTGTCGGCGTCGCAGCCCGCCTATCTGCCACAAAATCCGCCAAGGTCACATCCGTCTCATGCCCTACACTAGAAATGATTGGTAAACGAGATTCAAAAATAGCTCGTACCACAATTTCTTCGTTAAAGGCCCAGAGATCCTCGATGGAACCACCCCCACGACCAATAATGAGCAAATCCAAATCGTCCCGTTGATTAGCACGCGCAATATTTCGAGCAATTTCTTCTGCCGCTCCATCACCTTGCACCTTAGTTGGATAAAGCAGGATATCGACACCTGGAAATCGCCTGCTGACGGTCGTGATAATATCTCGAATAACGGCTCCACTGCGACTGGTTACTACCCCAATTCTCTTAGAAAATTGGGGCAGAGGTTGCTTGAAGCGTTCTTGAAACAGGCCTTCTTCTGTCAATTTTTTCTTGAGTTGTTCAAACTGAATCGCAAGCGCCCCAACCCCATCAGGCTCAGCCTTTTCAATGATGATGGAGTAGCTACCGCTCGGTTCATAGACCTGTACACGCCCAATCACATTGATCTTCATCCCTTCTTCCAGGTCGAAACCTAATTTCTGATAAATTCCAGACCAGATGGTCGCTTGAATGACTGCGTGATCATCTTTTAGGGAGAAATATTGGTGAGTAGGTCGTTTACGAAAGTTGGAAACTTGACCAGTTAAATAGACCCGTTCCAAGTAAGGGTCTTTATCGAATTTCATTTTCAGATACTTAGTCAAAGTTGTTACCGATAAATACTTTTCCATCTCCACCTACTATTCATTTTCTTGCTCTTTCATGGGTATTATTATACCAAAAATATGCCTAAAAATCTCCATTTATGTACCATTATGAGTGAAAAATAGAAAAAGGAGGCAAGGCCTCCACATCTGATTATTTGCTGTTTCGAGCTTCTTCCAAAATCTTTGCAATCTTGGTCGTCAACAGGTCGATAGCAACTGTATTGCTGACTCCCTCAGGAATGACGATATCAGCATAACGCTTAGTTGGCTCGATAAACTGGTGGTACATTGGTTTAACCACACCTAAGTACTGGTCAATAACGCTATCAAGGCTACGGCCACGCTCCTCCATATCACGCTTGATACGACGAATAATGCGCACATCATCATCCGTATCCACAAAAATCTTGATATCCATCAAATCGCGCAGGCGCTTGTCCTCCAAGACCAAAATCCCCTCAACGATAAAGACATCTTGAGGCTCCTGACGATAGGTCTTGCTACTCCGTGTATGCTCTGTATAGTCATAAGTCGGGATGTCCACCGGACGCCCTGCCAACAATTCCTTAATCTGCTCAATCATCAAGTCTGTATCAAAGGCAAAAGGATGGTCGTAGTTGGTTTTGACACGCTCTTCAAAGGTCAAATGAGACTGATCCTTGTAGTATGAATCATGCTCAATCATGGAAATCTTTTCATCAGGAAAATGCGATAAAATGGCTCTTGAAACACTGGTCTTACCTCCACCAGAACCACCTGTCACTCCGATAATGATTGGTCTATTTTGCATGCTATCCTCCGTTTTTTTATCCGTCGTCTATTCTATCACATTTTTTGCAAAATTTATAGTCTGATTTGGATAGTCTAGGGGAAACAACACTCCCTACACCCCAGTTAGACTATCTAAAAACCTTCCTTGGCTTGTAGAGATTGTCCCGTTTTTCTAGAATGGCTAGCAATTTATCGCCTTCAAAGGCAGCTAATTCTTGGTCTGTCTGGTCTAGCTCGATAAAACGACCAAAGCGTACTTCTGTAGCCTGTTCTGGGGATAGAAAAACTTTGACAAGGTCGCCTATCCCAATCTCTAGAGGATGGAGAAAGTCCAGCTGGCCAGCCCCCACTTTTGCAGCAATTTCTTCCAAGGTAAGAGCATCCTCAAGGTGCAAACCTGCAGCACTTGTTCGTGTCAAATGAGACATATGAGCCGCATAGCCCAATTTTTCTCCCAAGTCAACCGATAATGTACGGATATAAGTTCCCTTGCTACATTTCACACGAAAAGTAAAGCGTGCAAGATGACCCTCATAAGAAATCGGACTTGTTCGCTCAAAGCTATAAATGGTCACCTGACGTTCTGGACGCTCCACTTCCTGACCAGCACGCGCATACTCATAGAGCTTACGACCATTGACCTTGACAGCCGAATACATAGGCGGAATCTGAGTAATAGGCCCAGTCAAACTAGCGATTGCTTCATCGACAAGCTTTTCATCCAAGGGCGACAGAACGGGTGTCTCTGCAACCACTTCCCCACTAGCATCCTCAGTCGTCGTGGAATAGCCCAGAGTGATTTCCCCCTCATAGACCTTGCCCTCATCCTGCATAAACTCGACCATGCGTGTCGCCTTGCCAACCGCAATGGGCAAAACACCCACCACATCCGGATCCAAGGTCCCACCATGACCAATCTTCTTAGTTCCCAAAATCTTACGCAGTTTAAAAACCGCATCATGCGAGGTCATGCCCGCTTCTTTTTTTAAGTTGATAATACCGTTCATATCTTACTTTCTGATTTCCTGATACCTTCTAATTTTTTTCCCTACGACTTTTTAGCTTTTGTTTCTTAAAATCATAAAAGTTAATTTTTGCTTCCTGCATTAGTTTCTTAAACAATTTTGTTTTACTGCACATTATAATACTGTGAAGTTCCCCATCAATCTCTATAATTAATTGTCCATTTTTTATTTTTCTTTTCTCTTTTTGTAATTTTAACTCTACAGATTTAAAGAAACTTTCTAATAAAGCTTGATTTTCGATATAAAATTGATAATAAATCTTTAGTAAATTAAGGTGAAAATCCATAAGAGTTGTTGTAAAAGCAATATTTGCTATATCTCCATACATATGCCTAATTTCATCACGAATTTTTGTGAAAGCTTCCTTTGATGACTTACTGAAATTAAACTTTTCACCTTCTTTTAGTATATAATCTAAATTAAAGCTATACCTATTTTGATTGAAATATAGAGGAATGTGCCCATGCAATGCGAAATTTCTTAAAGTCATAATTAATATATACGAAAGCTCTGAATCATATATTTTGTTTATCATTTTTTCTAACTTTTGTGAATACTTTTTATCAAAGTTAATTAACAAATCAACTAAAGTCTTAGATGAACTCATTAAATTTATAAGTAAAGAATTAATAATAATGAATTCATCACCATTCAAACCATTTTGTTTCCTTATGTTATCGTTAGTACCCAACTCAAAGTGATAAAATATTTGACAAAAATTAAAGATATAGACATGATAAAATTGATTGATTGTATGTAACTCATCTGATGTACTTAGAAAATTAACAATTAACTTTTCATTTTCTTTTGATAGATGAACTATGTCATTCAAATTGAGATCAGGCATAGGTATTAAACTTTTATTATTCATTATATAATTCCCCATTCATATTGTTGAACTAGTGCCACCATACATTACAAATGAAACTACTCCCCCTTCAGTGCTTCAAATTTCGCTTTCATAGTTGGATTTTTCCGGGTCAATTTTTTAACGGAAACATCTTCCAATTTGTTGTTTGCAAGGCGAAGTTGGTTTTCGGATGTAGTTAGGAACTTCTTAACCTCTTCCATGCGTTTGATAGCCTTGTCAATTTCATCGATAGCTTTGCCAAAGTTAGTCGAAGCTGAATTATAGTTCTTGGCAAAGGCTAGTTTAAAGGCGTCCAAGTCTTCCTCAAAATGCGTAATGTCAATATTTTGTTCGCGAACCAAGGCCAACTCCTGCTTATATTTTAGAGAATTAAGCGCCGCATTGCGTAATAAACCAATCAATTGAATAAAGAACTGAGGACGAACCACATACATCTTTTCATACTCGTGGCTGACGTCAACAATCCCTGTGTTAAAGTAGTCGTTATCAGCCTCAAGCATGGTCACTAAAACGGCATATTCACAGCTCTTCTCCCGACGGTCCTTGTCCAATTCCTTATAAAAATCCGCATTCTTGTGCTTCTTCTCTGTTCCGTCCGCTTCATTTTTCATCTCAAACATAATGGAGATAATCTCTACCCCATTTTCATCACACTCCCGGAAGATAAAGTCACCCTTAGACCCACGCGCTGAAACCTTGTTATCCTTCTCAAAGTAGGCATTTGGAAAGGCAAAACTGCGGACCTTGTTAAACTCACTCTCTGCATACTGTTCCAAACTTTCCCCGATGGCTTTTGTGGATTGTTGAGCTTTGAAATTCTTATAAAATTCGACTTGTTCACTAGCTGCCTTGAGCTGGGCTTCGTAGTTTTGCTTAACTGAAGCAAGAGAGAGTTCGTTTTCTTTTTCTTGCAAGAGAAGCTGGTTTTTAACCTGATCCCGTTCTTTTTCTAAGTCAGAAAGAGTCTTTTGCAGTTGATTTTCATGCTTCAAACGCAAGGTAGCCAATTGGTTTTCCAAGGCCTGTACTTCCTTATCCTTAGCCAATAAGGCCTGATTACTTGTCTGTTCAACCTCTTTTTTGGCCAATTCTTTTTCTGTATCAAAGTTTTGGATTTGACTCTGCAATTGCGCGATTTCTTGGTCTTTTTGAGCTAGTTTAGACTGTTGTTCATTCATGGCCTTTTGCTCAGCCAAGGCCAGTTCCTGCTTCATCCGATCGTGCAATTCCTTATCAAACTCTGCTGTTCTCACTTGGGACAAAAGTTCGGCATACTGACTTTCATTTACTGTAAAGACTTCCCCACAGTTAGGACATTTGATTTCGTTCATATCGTTCCTCTTTCTAGACTTCTTTAACCATTATATCATGCCTAAGGGAAAATCAAAAACAGTGAGTCGAAACCCACTGTTTATCTTCTTTTACTTTAAATTTTTTCCAAGGCCAAGCGCAAGTCCTCAATCAAATCATCTACATTTTCAAGTCCGATTGACAAGCGGATTTGGTTTGGTGTGACGCCAGCTGCTTCCAGGTCTTTTTCTGACAATTGACCATGAGTTGTTGTAGCTGGATGGACGACAAGCGATTTGGCATCTGCCACGTTTGCTAGGTCAGAGAAGATTTCTAAATGATCAATTACCTTGCGTGCTTCTGCCTCTCCCCCTTTGATATGGAAGGTAAAGATTGAACCCACACCTTTAGGAAGATATTTCTCAGCCAAGGCATGGTAAGGACTATCAGCAAGTTTTGGATAGTTGACTTTTTCTACCTTAGGATGGTTGACAAGGAAATCAACAATTTTCTCAGCATTTTGCACATGACGTTCGACACGAAGTGAAAGGGTTTCAAGTCCTTGGAGTAACAAGAAGGCATTAAATGGCGACAAGGCCGCCCCTGTATCACGGAGCAATTGAACACGGACAGCTATAATAAATGCTGCTACACCCACATCACGAGTATAGCTCAAATTATGGTAGCTTGGGTCTTCCTCAACAAATTGAGGAAATTTCCCTGAAGCAGCCCAGTCAAAACGACCACTATCGACAATCACTCCTCCAATAGTCGTACCATGCCCACCAATAAACTTAGTCGCAGAATGAATAGCAATATCAACACCGTGAGAAAAAACGTTAATCAAATATGGTGTGGCAAAGGTATTATCAGAAACAAGAGGAATCTGGTGTTTATGAGTAATCTCAGCCAATTTTTCCAAGTCAGGAATGTTTATCAAGGGATTCCCCAAGGTTTCAATCAAGACAAGCTTGGTATTGTCTTTGATAGCTGCTTCCACTTCCTCCAAATTATCAACATCGACAAAGGTTGTTGTGATACCATAACGAGGAAGGGTTTCTTTCAAAAGATTGAATGTTCCACCGTAAATAGTTGAGGCTGCTACAACATGGTCACCAGCGTGGGCAAGCGCCAAAATCGTATAAGTCACTGCAGCCATACCTGATGCGGTTGCAAGAGCTCCAACACCACCTTCAAGGGCAGCAATTCTTTCTTCAAAGGCAGCTGTTGTAGGATTGGTGATACGAGTATAAATGTTCCCTGGTTTCCTCAAGGCAAACAGATCGGCACCTTCCTGCGTGTCATCAAAAACAAAGGATGTTGTTTGATAAATCGGCACTGCACGAGACTTAGTTGCTGGATCCACAACTTGACCAGCATGCAATTGTAAGGTTTCAAATTTAAAATCACGAGTCATAAGGCTACCTCCATATAGTTTCATTAAGGATATTGTAGCACTATCTACCTATCTTGACTAATACCTCTTTTCTATATTTTGATATAAGAAGCGGCTATTACTTCTTACAAAATCGAAAAAAGCACGAATCAATCGTGCTCATTTTCTTAATCTACATAAGTATCTTCATTTTTATTGAGGAAGGCATATGGAAGACCCATCAAAAGACCTCCTCCGATAAAGTTTCCAATGAAGGTTACACCCCAGTGGCGAAGCATATTCCCAACACCGAAGTTAGCAATTGAATCAGCAGCAACACTGAATTTTACAATCGCGAAAGAAGCAAAGTTCGCCGCAATGTGCTCGTTTGTTAAGAATACAAACATGTAAATTGCTGACAACACAAGCCAAAGTTTGGCACCACCATCTTTGACCAAAACAAATGAAAGAATCGCAATATTTACGAAAATATTTGCCAAAATCGCCTCAAGCAAGATTAATTCATTTGAGCGGCCTAACTTCATCTCAACAACCCCTGAAATGAAACTATCGTGAGTCAGATGTGCATAAGCTGCTGAGTGGGCAAAGCCCCAACCTGCTATCAAGGCTCCGATAAGGTTAAACAAGGTACAGTAAAGTAAAATCTCAGCTGTTTTTCTCCAAGAGATTTTTTTCAAGAAACTACCAGCAGTCAAGAACATCATGTTTGATGTTACCAACTCGGCATTTAAGAAAACAATGTAGGCCAATCCCCAAGCAAAGACAAAGGGGAAGAGGAAACGTCCACTACCTGGTGCAATTTTATTAATCAAGTCAGCCCCAACTGCACCAGCAGCAGTACTGAAGGTTAAAAATGCACCTGCGAACATAGAACGAATCGCATACTTAAATTTGCTTTGACTATAAAGACTTTCCTTCTTCTTGCAAGCAAATTCAATCTTTGAGATAAATTCTGAAGAAACCATAATAAACTCCTAAAAATTTTTTACCTGATAATTATATCACAAACTTTAAAATTAAGGAAGCGTTTTCTGTATTTCATAAAAGTTTATTTTTATGAAAATCTTAAAAAAATCAGTGAAATCCAAGATTTCACTGATTTGTATTAATAAAATTGTTTATATGGTTGATTGAAAGCTGTTAGGATTTCATCAGATGTTTGTGAATATTCTTTTGTTTCTTTCAAATCGCCTTTTACAATAATACGTTCTGTAGCAGCAAGATCTTCACAGGTTACTAAGGTAATCTCATTGACCCCATCTCTATCATCAACTTCATCAACACGATCCGGTGTAACACGTTTGACTTCACGTATTTCATAAGTATAAACTTTATTTTTATCGGTTAGATAAATCTTCATGCCATTTTTAGCGTTATCTAAAGGAGAAAATAACATTTTATTAGCATTATTGACACCAAAAATATGATGACTAGCTAGACTATAATTTCCTTTCCCCATCACTTGATCGCGTTTCATGGTACCAGCACCATAGAAGAGATTGACATTATCAAGCCCTTTAAAAATTGGCAGATTCATTTCTAATTCAGGAACTGCAATTCCGCCAATAACTGGTAATTTTTGAGCATCCCATTGAGAAGCTAGAACAGCTTCCGAGGAGATAGCTTTGACAGAATCAAAATCAAAATTTCCTTCTGTATCCTGATTTTCTTCTATTTTTTCTTTTGATACCTGACTAACTTGGTACTTATTGGTATTCCAAACTATGAAAATATCACGAATTTTAGCATTAAAAATCAAAGCAATTGATAGTAGTATCAGAAATCCTGCCAGGATATTTGTCAGCAGATTTTTTCGTTTGTTTTTCTTTTTATTATTTTTTTGAGACATTATGCTTCACCTTCTGTTTCGTTTTCTGTCCCAACTTCTTCTTTTTCTGCCGCTGCAACCGTTGTAAAGGTCACAATTTTAGCATCTTGATCCAGACGCATTACTTTAACTCCCATAGTTGAGCGTCCTGTTTGTGAAATATTGGCAACATTGGTTCGAATCATGACACCTGTATCAGTGATAATCATCAAGTCTTCATCACCTTTCACAGTCAAGAGACCTGATAGAGGACCATTTTTCTCAGCCACATTAGCCGTCTTCATTCCTTTACCACCACGACCTTTTGTTGGATATTCAGTCGCAACTGTACGCTTACCATATCCTTTTTCTGTGATGATAAGAACCTCGTCTTGATCTGTAATCACACTAGCTCCAACAACTGTATCTCCATCACGAAGGTTAACACCTTTCACACCAGTGGCGATACGACTCATGCCACGAACAGCTGATTGATTAAAGCGAACTGCATAACCAAACTTGGTACCAATGATAATATCCGTATCTTCTTCTGTCAATAAGACATTAATTAGCTCATCTTCATCTTTGAGGTTCAATGCCTTAAGTCCATTTTGACGAATGTTGGCAAATTCCTTAACGCTGGTTCTCTTCACAATACCATGACGTGTTGTGAAGAAGAGGTAAGCATCATCGCTGCGTTCAGACTCAACATTGATAATCGTCTGAATACTTTCGCCTTCATCCAATTTCAAGAGATTAACTACTGGTAGTCCTTTGGCCGTCCGACCATACTCAGGAATTTCATAACCTTTCAAACGATAGACACGTCCTTTATTTGTGAAGAAGAGCAGGTGATCATGGGTGCTAGTTGACACTAACTCACGAACAAAATCGTCATCCTTAACGCCTGTCCCTTGAACACCACGTCCACCACGTTTTTGAGCGGTAAACTCAGCTTGGTCCAGACGTTTGATGTAACCTTTGTTTGACAGTGTAATCAAGACATCCGATTCTTCAATCAAATCCTCATCTTCAAGACTCAAGACTTCACCGACCATCAATTCAGTACGACGTTGGTCACCAAACTTACGCTTGACTTCATCTAATTCATCTTTGATGATTTGAGAAACACGTTCTGGTTTAGCAAGAATATCTGCTAAATCCGCAATCAGAGCCAAGAGGTCATCATACTCAGACTGAATCTTATCGCGTTCCAAACCTGTCAAACGACGGAGACGCATATCAAGGATGGCCTGACTTTGACGTTCAGAAAGCTTAAACTTGCTCATCAACTCAGCTTGTGCTTCAGCATCCGTTTCACTAGCACGGATGATACGAATCACTTCGTCGATATGGTCTAGCGCAATCAAGAGACCTTCTAAGATATGAGCACGCGCTTCCGCTTTTTCCTTATCAAAACGAGTACGACGAACAACCACTTCTTTTTGGTGCTCAATATAAGCATCCAAAATCTGACGAAGAGATAAAATCTTCGGCACCCCATTTTGAATCGCCAACATATTAAAACCAAAGTTGGTTTGCATCTGGGTCATCTTGAAGAGGTTATTGAGGATAACATTGGCTGAAGCATCGCGCTTGACCTCGATCACGAAACGAACCCCTTCGCGGTTTGACTCATCACGAACCGCTGTGATGCCCTCAATCCGTTTTTCCTGAACCAAACGAACAATATGCTCATGCACCTTGGTTTTATTGACCATGTAAGGAAATTCCGTCACAACGATGCGCTCACGGCCAGTCTTAGTTTCTTCAATTTCAGTACGAGAACGAAGGACAATAGAACCTTTACCTGTTTCATAAGCCTTATGAATGCCTGATTTCCCCATGACAAGGGCACCTGTTGGAAAATCTGGACCAGGCAAGACTTCCATCAAGTCCTTGGTAGTCACTTCAGGATTGTCCATGACGAGCTTGACTGCATCAATGGTCTCACCTAGATTGTGAGGAGGAATGTTGGTAGCCATCCCAACAGCAATACCAGTTGCTCCATTGACCAAAAGGTTTGGAAAACGAGCTGGCAAGACCAAGGGTTCGCGTTCATTGGCATCATAGTTATCGACGAAATCAACCGTATTCTTATTGATATCTCGAAGCATTTCTAGAGCAATCTTGCTCATACGTGCTTCAGTATAACGCTGGGCGGCAGCACCATCTCCATCCATGGAACCAAAGTTTCCATGCCCATCTACAAGCATGTAACGGTAACTCCACCATTGAGCCATGCGGACCATTGCTTCATAAATAGAGGAATCCCCGTGTGGGTGGTATTTACCCATGACGTCCCCTGTAATACGAGCAGATTTTTTATGGGGTTTGTCTGGAGTAACACCCAATTCATTCATTCCATAGAGAATCCGACGGTGAACAGGTTTCAAGCCATCTCGAACATCAGGAAGAGCCCGCGCTACAATAACACTCATGGCGTAATCGATAAAGCTCGTCTTCATCTCCTTTGTCAGATTGACATTCACTAAATTTCTATCCTGCATTAATAAATGCCTCATTTCACTATTAGTAATTAATAATATTATACCATAATGTCCGCCATATTTCAGGTATCCAAATTAGCTAAAACGTTTACATCAAGAACTCCAAGGCATATTCGTGACAAAGCTTTTTAAAAGTGATAGAATTAAACTAACTGGGGAAATCCCTGAATAAAATTAAGGAGATGTTTAGAACAATGACTTCAACTAAACAACACAAAAAAGTTATCCTTGTCGGAGATGGTGCTGTAGGTTCATCTTACGCTTTTGCACTTGTTAACCAAGGAATTGCACAAGAGCTTGGAATTATCGAAATTCCACAATTGCATGAAAAAGCTGTTGGTGACGCGCTTGACCTTAGTCATGCCCTTGCCTTCACTTCACCTAAAAAAATCTATGCAGCTCAATATTCTGACTGTGCAGACGCTGACCTTGTTGTAATCACTGCAGGTGCTCCTCAAAAACCAGGTGAAACTCGTCTTGACCTTGTAGGTAAAAACCTTGCTATCAACAAATCAATCGTAACTCAAGTCGTTGAATCAGGTTTCAAAGGTATCTTCCTTGTTGCTGCTAACCCAGTTGACGTTTTGACTTACTCAACTTGGAAATTCTCTGGTTTCCCTAAAGAACGCGTTATCGGTTCAGGTACTTCACTTGACTCAGCTCGTTTCCGTCAAGCACTTGCTGAAAAATTGGATGTTGATGCTCGTTCAGTTCACGCCTACATCATGGGTGAACACGGTGACTCTGAGTTCGCTGTTTGGTCACACGCAAACATCGCTGGTGTAAACCTTGAAGAATTCCTTAAAGACACTCAAAATGTTCAAGAAGCTGAATTGATTGAATTGTTCGAAGGTGTTCGTGATGCAGCCTACACAATCATCAACAAAAAAGGTGCAACATACTACGGTATCGCAGTAGCACTTGCTCGTATCACTAAAGCAATCCTTGACGATGAAAACGCAGTACTTCCACTTTCAGTATTCCAAGAAGGTCAATACGGAGTTGAGAACGTCTTTATCGGTCAACCAGCTGTTGTTGGAGCACATGGTATCGTTCGTCCAGTAAATATCCCATTGAACGACGCAGAAACTCAAAAAATGCAAGCATCTGCTAAAGAATTGCAAGCTATCATTGACGAAGCATGGAAAAACCCAGAATTCCAAGAAGCTTCTAAAAACTAATTTAGATAGAAATAACTCCTTGAGTACTCAGGGAGTTGTTTTTTTCTGTATTATAGTAGGTTGAAATAAGATATGAACAAATTAATTTCTAGAAATGTTTTAGTAGCCACGGCATACTATTCTAGCTGCAATCCACTATAAAAGCTAAACATTTTATGAAATTTCTGTTCGAAAAATAACATGCCTTTAAAAGCTATCATATCATAGTTTGAGCTTGAAGAGGAAAAGGCTAGCAATCAGATTTATACTCACATCACAAAAAGTATGGAACAAGCAACGATTTACTCTTTAGCTACAGTTACATTAAATCAAAAGTAAAAACTTTGCTCATATACAAAAAAAGCCAATCATACAGGCTAGAAAGCTTGATATGATAGGCTTTTTTCATTTTAATTAACGTACTGTGCGGATACGCATTGTGTTTGTACGTACAGCTTCTCCAAGTGGTACACCAGCTACGATAACGATATCGTCACCAGATTGTACAAGACCTGCTTCAACTGCTTTACGTTCAGCGATTTCGAACATATCGTCAGTTGAAGATGGAGCATCTGTCAACATTGGGATAACACCCCAGTTCAACATCAATCCACGTTCTGTCAATTCGTCGAATGTCAATGCCAAGATGTCAGCATTTGGACGGTATTTAGAGATCAAACGTGCAGTGTGACCTGTCTTAGTAAGAGTTACAACCAATTTAATGTCCATTGAGTTAGTAGCATCTTTAACAGCTGAAGCCATTACTTCTGTCTTAGAGTTACGTTCAAATGAATCTGAGTTCAAACGTCCGTATTCGTTAAGAAGAGTTTGAGCGTTCTTATCGATTGTAGCCATTGTAGTTACTGACTCAAGTGGGTATTTACCGTTTGCAGACTCACCTGAAAGCATTGTTGCGTCAGTTCCGTCGATAACAGCGTTAAATACGTCTGATACTTCTGAACGAGTTGCACGTGGTTTTTCAGTCATTGTTTCAAGCATGTTTGTTGCAGTGATAACAACTTTACCTGCAGCATTGACTTTAGTGATGATCATTTTTTGGTAAACTGGAACCATTTCGAATGGTACTTCTATACCCATGTCACCACGAGCGATCATGATACCATCAGCAGCTTCGATGATTTCATCCAAGTTATCAATACCTTGTTGGTTTTCGATTTTAGCGAACAATTGAACATGTCCGTTTCCAGTTTCTTCACAGATTGCACGAACTTCGTTCACGTCTTTTGCAGTACGTACGAATGAAATAGCGATGAAATTGATACCTTGTTCAAGACCAAAGCGGATATCGTCGTTATCGCGTTCAGCAAGAGCTGGGAAAGGAATTTTAGTGTTAGGAATGTTCACACCTTTTTGTTTAGCGATGATACCATCGTTTTCAACTTCAACTTCAAATTCACGAGTTGCGTCATCTTTAGCAACCACACGAAGACCAAGTTTACCATCGTCAACCAAAACTTGACGACCAACTTCAACATCATCATAGATATCAAGAGCACCAGCAACGTTCAATGCAATCACTTCACGAGTTGATTTGATTCCTTGTTTAGTTGCAACACGGATTTTCTCACCAGTTTTGTATGAATACTCTTTAGCTTCACCTTCGAACAATTCTGTACGGATTTCTGGTCCTTTTGTATCAAGAAGGAAACCAACTTTTTTACCTGCAAGTTTTTCAGCAAGTTTAACAGTTGCCATACGCTCACCTTGTTCTTGGTGGTCACCGTGTGAGAAGTTGAAACGGAATGTGTTAGCACCAGCTTCAATCAATTTAGCAATGTTTTTAGCTGAAGCTTCAACATCAAGTTTTTCACCCCAGTATCCGTCCTCACCGAATTTTTTACCACCACGGATTTCTACCGCAGGACCCAAAGTTGCAACGATTTTTACACGTTTGTTCATGATTTTTGTGACTCCTTTATATATATGACCTTTTTGGTCTTATTAACTAAATTGTAAATTATGACAAGCTCTTATTCAAGCTAGATAGCTCAATGTCGGCTTTGTGTGGGTTATTAACCACAATCTTACCTTCTGCAGTAAGGCTAAACAATGCTCCTTCTTCTGCAGTACCAAGAATTGGATTTTCAACCATTTTTTCGTTACGGATACCAACCGCAACACCACCGATGCCTTCTTTAAGAAGTTTAACAGCATGCGCACCCATACGTGACGCCAATACACGGTCACGCGCAGTTGGAGAACCACCACGTTGAATATGTCCAAGTTCTGTCACACGAAGGTCGCTTGTATCCCCAGCTTCTTTTAATTTTTTACCAAATTCAGCTGCTGACATCACACCTTCTGCCAAGACGATGATATTGTGTTTTTTACCACACTCATAACCACATTTAATGCTTTCTACGATATCTTCAATCTTGAATCCTTCTTCAGGAATGATGATTTCATCAGCACCAGTTGCAATACCAGCCCAAAGAGCGATATCACCAGCGTTACGTCCCATAACTTCAATAACAAAAGTACGACGGTGACTTGATGACGTATCACGAATCTTATCGATAGCGTCCATAGCAGTTGTGACCGCTGTGTCAAAACCGATTGTGAAGTCAGTACCAACGATATCGTTATCGATTGTACCTGGAAGACCGATAGCTGGGAAGCCATGTTCAGTCAAACGCATAGCGCCGTGGTAAGATCCGTCACCACCGATAACAACTACACCTTCAATTCCGTGTTTTTTCAATTGCTCAATCCCTTTAAGTTGCCCTTCAAGTTGAGCGAACTCTGGGTAACGAGCTGAGTGAAGGAAAGTACCACCACGAGAAATGATGTCTCCTACTGAAGCTGCATCTAGGGGATGAATTTCACCGGCAACCATACCAGCATATCCGTCATAGATACCAAACACTTCCATTCCTTCTGAAATTGCTTGACGAACAACTGCGCGGATAGCAGCGTTCATACCAGGGGCGTCTCCACCACTAGTCAAAACAGCAATACGTTTCATATTGGTTATGCTCCTTTTTCTTTTAACATTCTTATTAATTATACCACATTTGATTTTAAAATTCTTCTATTTTCCGTATTTTTAGCGATAAATCGTTTTCATAACGATTTCATTCAACTTCGCTTCTAATTCATTGGATTTAGCTACAAAATGATGGGGAGAAACGATTGTTTTCTGTTCCTCTTCATACCTGATAATGACTGGGATTGGGCCTTTATACTGGTCTAAAATTCTCGAAATTTCTTGATCCGATTCATGATTTTTTACCTGTATCCAAAAGCGTTCAGCAACTGCTTCTCTTATTTCTTGTGCAATCATTTGCAGACGGCCATCACGTGACTGGATTTTTCCTTTTATATAGTAGAAGGCTCCCTCTTTTATTTCCTGCCCAACTTGACGATATAAGTCTGAAAAGAGAGTGACATCCAATTTTTTCTTACTGTCATCTACCTGTAAGAAAGCCATATTTTCACCCTTTTTGGTACGAATTACTTTTATTTTCTGAACTTCAACCAATATAATTGAGTGACTATTTTCTGACAAATTTCCGATTGGTGTAATTGGGTAAATAGACTTACTTGCAATAGCTTGTAGGGGATGTTTGCTGACACCTATCCCTAAAAGCTCTTGTTCCATATAGAATTTTTCTTGTTCCGTCCAATCTTCCGATTCCTGCCAACTATAAATAGTATCTCCAAACAAACTTCCTAACTCTTTTACAAATTCAAATAGATTAACTAAATTATTGAATACTTTTTGACGATTTTTTTCAAATAAATCGAAAAGACCAACTTTTACCAAAGGTTCTAGCAGAGGAAGTTTCAGATAATTCTCAGGTAATTTAGCTATAAAATCTTCAATGTTAGAATAAGGTCGATGTTCGATAATCCAAAGTGCCAGATCATTGCTGACTCCCTTAATCGATTTCAATCCTAGATAGATGGCCTTGTTGGCAATTTTATCGTGATAGGGAATGGTGTTGATGGACAGAGGCGCCACTTCAAAGCCTGCTTCAAGTGCATCTATTAAGTAATCACTGTTGGCAGAATTTAACATGACCTGATAAAAAATGGCTGGATAATGCGTTTTGAAATAGGCCAACTGGAAGGCCAAGGCTGAGTAGGCATAGGCGTGTGACCTGTTAAAACCATAACCTGCAAACTTCTCCATGACATCAAAGACCTGCTCTGCTTTTTCCACAGTATGACCAGCTTCTAATGAACCTTGAATAAAGGAAGCCCTCATCTCATGCATAGCAGAGGCATCCTTTTTCCCCATAGCTCGGCGCAAAATATCGGCTTTCCCAAGACTAAATCCAGCAAATCGCTGGGCAACCTGCATAACCTGCTCCTGATAGAGCATAATGCCATAAGTTGGAGCCAAAATATCCTCCAGTACTGGATCCAGAACAGTCACTTCTTCCTGCCCATGTTTTCTTGCCACAAAATTATTGATGTAGTCACTAGCACCTGGCCTATTTAGGGAAGTAGTCGCTACGACATCTTCAAAACAGACTGGTTGAACACGTTTGAGCAAGCGAATGGCACCAGGTTGCTCAAATTGAAAGATACCTTTTGTATTACCAGAAGCAAATAAAGCCAACGTTTCTTTGTCTTCCAAATCTATTTCTTCGACTTTAAGGTGAATACCTTCTGTTTTAGCAAGCAATTCTTGCATCTTCTGGACAAAGGTCAAATTTCGCAGTCCCAGAAAGTCCATCTTCAAAAGTCCACTTGCTTCGACTCCATGAGCATCATACTGAGTCAGTGGAATTTCATCACCATGCTTCAGAGGGATGTAGTTGGTCAAATCTTGGTCACTGATTACAACACCAGCCGCATGGACTGAGGTTTGTCTTGGATAGCCCTCTATCTTGCAAGCAATCTCAAAGGCTTTTTGGTATTCTAACTTACTATTAATTTGCTGACGAAACTGGAGGTTACCCTCATAAGCCGACTTGAGATTGTCACGAAAACTGATTTTCTTGGTAATTGCAGATAATTCATACTCTGGAACACCAAAACGTTTTAAAACATCTCGCAGAGCTTGCTTGGCCCCAAAGGTAGAAAAAGTAACGATTTGAGCCGCATGTTTACTGCCATATTTATTGCCAACATACCTGATAAAATCTGGACGATAAATATCAGGAATATCAATATCAATATCAGGCATAGTATAGCGTTCACGATTGAGGAAACGTTCAAAAATCAGATTTTTCTCTACTGGGTCAATCCCTGTAATATCCAAGGCATAGGAAACCAAGCTACCAACTGCGGAACCTCGTCCCATTCCCATATAATAACCATTCGAACGTCCAAAACGCAACAAATCCCAGACAGCCAAGAAATAATCATCAAAGCCCATATCATGAATAACAGCCAATTCTTGGTCTAGACGGTCTTGATATTCTTTACTAGACAACCCCTTCTGAGCAAGCCCAAGCTCAGCGCGTTCTCTCAACTCTTCTACTGCTGGTCTCGCTGGATTAAAACGAGGCAGTTTCAAACTAGTATCCAAGTCATAAGAAATACCTGAAATAAGCTTTTCTAAGTTTTCCAAGGCTTGAGGAAAACGTTCTTGGAATAGTTTCTCTAAAGAACTTGCTGATATAAGGACATCTTGTCGCGAGCGCAAAGGGACTTCTCTGAGCGGTAGGTTTTCTTTAATCGCTGTTAATACTTGTAGAACTTCTCTATCCTTACTTTCAAATGTATTGACCCGATAGAGGGGCAAGATTGGATGATGAAATTCGCTGGCTAGTGTTTCCGGATAAACCCCTATATAGTAATCACAGCCTAAATTTAACAACTCCAGTCCATCAAAATAAGGCACAATTACCGCAATATCCTCCAGGTACTGAGATAAAACTGACCAATTTTTCTCCCCCTGCATCTTGGCTGTTGAAAGCTTCATCAACTGCTGATAGCCCACACTAGATAGAGCTAAAAAGCGCAGATTCACTTCCTGAGCACCCACAAATACAGTCATTTCAAGCCCTAATAAAGGATGAATGCCATATTTTTTTGTAACCTCTAGAAAGTCAAAAGCACCATAAAGATTATCAATATCCATCATAGCCAGATGAGTGTAGCCGAATTCTTTAGCTGCTCTCACATACTTTTCAATCGAAATGACGCTCTCCATAAAACTATAGACTGTTTTTGTATCTAGTTGTGCGATCAATTTACACTTCTCCTCTATCCTTCTCACTATATTATACCATTTTCAAAAAGAGAAAGACAAAAGCAATGACTCCTATCTCTATTTTATCCTTAAAGTAAAAATTTTATCCTTAAAGTAAAATTTTTTGAACGAAAAAAGCAAAAATACATTTAAAGAATCAAATGATCCGGTAATTTTTTTACTTTTTTATCCCAAGAAGTGAATATATCTTTTAAAACAGAAAGACACATCCACTTAATCTATTTACTATGATAACTTGTTTTGAACTATAGAGTTGTACCTGTTTTTCATATAAATAATATTCATTATTCTTTA
This sequence comes from Streptococcus mitis SK575, assembly GCF_000257865.1. Taxonomy (GTDB): domain Bacteria; phylum Bacillota; class Bacilli; order Lactobacillales; family Streptococcaceae; genus Streptococcus; species Streptococcus mitis_CQ. The sequence goes on from NZ_AICU01000072.1 coordinate 29,085, forward strand.
ATTAATTTCTTTCTCACTTAATGATTCCCTTTCTCCTATTTTTTTGATATAATAACCTTAATTATTATTTTACAAGGAGGTTTTATGCGCTTTAATCAATTCAGCTATTTATCACTTCCAAGAGATACTATTTTATATGAATTAAAAAAGTATGGATTTGATTTTCCATCTGAGTCAACAAATAAAAAGATATTGGAGTCTTTTCTAAGTCGTTTCTTTTTCACTTATCAAGACACCAACTACCCACTTTCCATCCTAGCAGCTGATAAAAAAACAGACCTGCTAACATTTTTTCAATCAGAAGATGAACTGACAGCAGATATTTTTTATACTGTTGCTTTTCAACTTTTAGGCTTTTCTTATTTGATTGACTTCGAAGACAGTGAATCTTTTCGTAAAGAGACTGGATTTCCTATTGTATACGGTGACTTGATTGAAAATCTCTATCAGTTACTCAATACTCGCACCAAAAAGGGAAATACTCTTATCGACCAACTTGTTAGTGATGGTCTTATTCCGGAGGATAATGACTACCACTACTTTAACGGCAAGAGTTTAGCAACTTTTTCCAGCCATGATGTTATTCGAGAAGTGGTCTACGTTGAGTCTCGTGTCGATACTGACCAAAAAGGTCTACCAGACTTAGTCAAGGTCAGCATTATTCGTCCACGTTACGAGGGGCAAATCCCTGCCATCATGACAGCCAGTCCTTATCATCAGGGAACAAATGACAAGGCAAGCGATAAGGCTCTCTACAAGATGGAGGGCGAGCTTGAGGTTAAACCTGCTCATAAGATTGAACTAGAGGAACCTCAACTCAATCTCGTCCAACCTCAAGGCCAAGCTGAGCTTGTATCAGAAGCTGAGGAAAAGCTAAGTCACATCAACTCTAGCTATACACTCAACGACTACTTCCTTCCACGAGGTTTTGCTAATCTCTATGTGTCAGGTGTTGGTACCAAAGACTCTACTGGTTTCATGACTAACGGAGACTATCAACAAATCGAAGCTTATAAAAATGTCATCGACTGGCTCAATGGTCGTTGCCGTGCCTTTACCGACCACACGCGCCAGCGTCAAGTCAAGGCTGACTGGTCAAATGGAAAAGTAGCCACAACTGGACTTTCCTATCTTGGAACCATGTCCAATGGTCTGGCGACTACAGGTGTCGATGGTTTAGAGGTTATCATTGCCGAGGCAGGCATTTCTTTGTGGTACAACTACTACCGTGAAAACGGTCTGGTGACTAGCCCTGGTGGTTATCCAGGCGAGGACTTTGACTCCCTGGCTGAACTAACCTACTCACGTAATCTCTTGGCTGGCGACTATATTCGTGGCAATGAAGCTCACCAATCTGACTTAGAAAAAGTAAAAGAACAACTGGATCGCAAGACCGGCGACTATAACCAGTTTTGGCATGATCGCAACTATCTGCTCAATGCCCATAATGTAAAAGCAGAGGTTGTCTTTACCCACGGTTCACAGGATTGGAATGTCAAACCACTTCATGTTTACCAGATGTTCCATGCTCTTCCTGCTCATATAAATAAGCACCTCTTTTTCCATAATGGTGCCCATGTGTACATGAACAACTGGCAATCCATTGACTTCCGTGAGTCCATAAACGCTTTGTTGACAAAGAAATTACTGGGACAAGATACAGATTTCCAACTTCCTACTGTTATCTGGCAGGACAATTCAGCTCCTCAGACTTGGTTATCACTTGATAACTTCGGTAGGCAAGAAAACTTTGAAACCTTCTCACTTGGTCAAGAAGAGAAAGTCATTCAAAACCAGTACTCAGATAAAGATTTTGAGCGTTATGGTAAGACCTACCAGACCTTCAATACAGAACTCTATCAAGGGAAAGTCAATCAGATTACTATTGACCTTCCTGTAACCAAAGATCTTCACTTGAACGGTCGTGCCCAACTCAATCTTCGTATCAAATCCAGTACAAATAAGGGGCTCTTATCTGCACAACTGCTTGAATTTGGACAGAAGAAATACCTACAACCTTATCCAGCTATTTTAAGTGCTAGAACCATTGATAATGGACGCTACCATATGTTGGAAAATCTCTGTGAATTACCATTTAGACCAAATGCACAACGAGTCGTGACAAAAGGTTACCTCAATTTACAAAATAGAAATGATTTATTGTTAGTAGAGGATATTAAGGAAAATGAATGGATGGACATCCAATTTGAACTACAACCTACTATTTACAAGTTAAAAGAAGGAGATACTCTTCGTTTAGTCCTCTATACTACTGACTTTGAAATCACAATCCGTGATAATACCGCTTACCAGCTGACTGTTGATCTTGAACAGTCTACTCTTATCCTACCTCACTAAAAAAGGAGTTAAATTATTATGAATAAATCTGAACACCGACACCAACTCATACGAGCTCTTGTAACGAAAAACAAGATTCATACTCAAGCTGAGCTACAAGCTCTTCTTGCTGATAATGATATTCAAGTTACACAAGCTACACTTTCGAGGGATATTAAAAGTATGAACCTGTCAAAAGTACGAGAAGAAGATAACTCTTACTATGTGCTCAATACAGGCTCTATCTCAAAATGGGAAAAACGTCTTGAACTCTACATGGAAGATGCCCTTGTCTTGATGCGCCCAGTTCAACATCAAGTTCTACTAAAAACCCTTCCTGGACTGGCTCAATCATTTGGTTCTATCATTGATGCTTTGAGTTTCCCTGACGCTATCGCTACCCTCTGTGGTGATGATGTCTGCCTTGTCATCTGTGAAGATGTAGAGGCAGCCCAACATTGCTTTGAAGAGCTGAAACGGTTCGCCCCACCATTTTTCTTTGGTGAATAAACAGAAACTGAACTCAAAAACTGCAGAACTCTCAAAATTTTAAACAGTAGTGAATTGATGTCAGCTAACATCTAGCGAATACAATAGCTGATTCCTGCTGAAAAGTGAGCTATGCAGTTTAATAAAACAAAAAAAGAAATCTATCTCATACATGAGTACAAAAGCTCCCCTTATAGTTTCTAGTGAAAAACAAATATTCACTAGAAACTATAAGGGGAGTCTTCATATATCTAAAAGAAATTCTAAATCTGTTTCAGCTTGTTTAGATTCAATTAATTATACATCATAGATAATCCTCTTCAAATCACGTCAGGTTCACATTTCCGTATAAGAGAGAAATTTATTGTTGCAATACTTTTCTTGGTTTGGTACCTTCAGCTGGACCAATGACACCTGCCATCTCAAGCTCTTCCATGAGACGGGTCGCACGGTTAAAACCAACTGATAAACGACGCTGAATCATGGATGCGCTGGCTTTCTGGGTCTCAATGACTAGAGCTTTGGCTTCTTCAAAGAGCGGATCTCCACCAGATTCCCCATCTGAAAATTCTCCGTCATTTTCAGAAACCTCACCTGGATCAAAACTCTCATCGTAGTCCGCATCTGCCTGAGCCTTAATGAAGTTTACGATGCGCTCGACATCATCATCCGAGATAAAGGAGCCTTGGAGACGAACTGGATGATTTTCATCAATCGGTTTAAAGAGCATGTCTCCTCGACCAAGTAGTTTTTCTGCTCCATTTTCATCCAAAATCGTACGGGAGTCTGTCCCTGATGAAACCGCGAAAGCGACACGAGAAGGAACATTGGCCTTGATCAGACCAGAAATGACATCAACGGATGGACGCTGGGTTGCAAGAATCATGTGGATACCTGCAGCACGCGCCTTCTGTCCCAAACGGATGATAGCATCTTCCACTTCCTTGCTGGCTACCATCATAAGGTCAGCCAACTCATCCACAATCACGACAATGAGCGGTAACGGAACCTGCTTGTACTCAGACTGAGCATTGAACTCTTCTACCTTGGCATTAAAGCCTGCAATATTCCGAACTCCCACCTTGGCAAAGAGTTCATAACGATTTTCCATCTCATCCACAACCTTTTGCAGAGCCTTACTGGCTTTGCGTGGATTGGTCACGACTGGAATCAAGAGGTGAGGAATATCATTGTAAACAGACAACTCAACCATCTTGGGATCGACCATCATAAATTTAACTTGGTCTGGTCTCGCCTTCATGAGAATGCTAGCAATAATACCGTTAACTGCTACTGACTTACCTGAACCCGTTGAACCCGCGACAAGCAAGTGGGGCATTTTAGAAAGGTCAAAAGCTCTTGCGGTGCCATTAACAGCCTTCCCTAAAGGAATTTCCAAGAGATTTTCTGCTTTCGTTTGAGATTGTTCCCATAGTTCGCGGAAGGATACCGTCGCAATCTCGGAGTTGGGCACTTCTATTCCGACTAGAGATTTTCCTGGGATGGGTGCTTCAATTCGGACATCCTTGGCCGCCAAGGCTAGAGCGAGGTCATCTGCTAGATTGGAAATGCGGTTGACCCGTACACCCACTGCCGGTTTGACTTCATACTTGGTCACTGATGGCCCAATTTCAGCCCGTTCAACCGTCACCTTGATACCAAAGCTAGCAAAGGTTTCTTCTAGGATTTTGATATTTTCCCGAACGATTTTCTTCTCTTTAGACTGGTCTTTGGGTTTATCAGGGGCAAAGAGTTGTAAGCTTGGAAGTTTATATTCGAGGGCTTCTTTTGCTGAAAAATCTACCTGAACATCTTCATCATCAGAGCCCTCTTCCTGTTCAGGGAATTCAAGTTCAGTTTGAGGTAGGATGATTTCTGGTTCCACCCACTCTTCTTCAGGTATATGTGGAAAATCCTGAACATCTTCCTCTGTCAAAATTTCACCTGTTTCCATATCAATAGGAGGCAAATCGAGTAAGGCTTTTTCAGCCTCTTCTTGTTCTAATCCAGCCTCTTCCTCAGCCTTTTGACGAGCTTTTTCTTCTTGTTTGACAAAGCGTTCCTCTTTTCGACGCTCATGCCCTTCTCGCCATTTGGCAAAGCCTTTACTGCCAAATTCAGCAATATCGTAAACAGACCAAGGACTGACTAGGAGGGCTCCAGCTAAAATCAAGATAGAACCAATAAAGTAAGTACCGATATTTGAGAAGAGAAAGGCGATTGGCATATAAAGAGCGACCCCAATCAAGCCCCCTCCAGCAAAACTGGTTGTTCGAAAACCAGTCAAATCAGTCACAACCTGAGCCATGGTTCCTTTCAAGACCGACTTGTCCAAACCATAATTCCAAACTAAGTAAGCCTCGAAAATCAAGAGCAAACCAGCAAATATGGTGAAAAAGCCAGATAAGAGTCCTTCCTGTTTTCGTATCCACTTGAAAAAGAAGAGGTAGAGCAGGATACCAAATATTGCCAGATAAGCTAGGCTCCCCACCAGCAATCGAATTAAATTGTAAAGAGTTATACCCGCAGCCCCTAATTTGAAGGCTGCGAAAATCAATAAAATCGCGATTCCCAACGAAATCAACATCCGTTGAATCGCTTCTTTTCTTTCGAGTTCTGCTTTAGACGGTCTCCGTCTTGTTTTACTTGTATTCTTGTTTGCCATTCTTCTATTATACCATATTTCACAGGCATTTCGGAAAGAGAAAAAGACTGCACCAAACGGTCCAATCTTTTCATTTTTCTATTTTTTATGCTTGGGGTTTACGTAGGTAACCATAAACCACACCACTTACAATTGCTCCTACCAAGACAGAAACGAGGTAAAGGAGAGCATTTGAAGTAAGGGCAATAACGAAGATTCCTCCGTGTGGCGCCATGAGTTTGATACCAGTAAGACCAACGAGACCTCCTGCTACTGCTGAACCAAGGATAAAGCTTGGGATAGCACGAGCTGGGTCAGCTGCACCAAACGGAATCGCTCCCTCAGTGATAAATGACAAGCCCATGATGATGTTTGTCAAACCAGAGTTGCGTTCTTCCTTAGTAAATTTATCTTTGAAAAGAAGAGTTGCGACAAAGATGGCAAGTGGTGGCACCATTCCTCCAGCCATAACTGCTGCCATGGCTACAGAACCACCTGAAGAAACAGTTGCTGCAAGCGTACCTGTACCAAAAACATAAGCCGCTTTATTGACCGGTCCACCCATGTCGACAGCCATCATTCCACCAAGAACGATACCGAGAAGGACAGCTGAACCGCCTCCAAGACCGCCAAGGAAATCATTCATAGCAGTGTTGATTGCTGCCATTGGGATGTTAACAGCTAGCATAACAAATCCAGTCAAGATTGTTCCAAGAAGTGGCAAGAGAAGGATTGATTTTGCACCTTCAAGTGAACGAGGAACTTTAACGTATTTCTTAATAGCAAGAACTAAAGCACCTGCGATAAATCCACCCACAAGGGCACCTAGGAAACCAGATGAGACACCTGCAAGAGTTGAAGTTGCTTCACCACCTGCTGCATAAGGTATTTTACTAAAGGCAAAACCTTCTTTAGCAATAGCACCAGCCACGAAACCTGCTACCAAACCTGGTTTTTCAGCGATAGAGTAGGCAACATAACCTGCAAAGACTGGAAGCATCAAACCAAAGGCAGCACCACCGATTTTCATGAACATAGAAGCTAGTTCATGGTAAGAACCAAGACTGCCAAGGTTTTCATTCGGAACACCCAAAGCACCGTCAATCAAGAAGGCAAGGGCAATCATGATACCACCACCGATAACGAATGGCAACATTTGGGATACACCACTCATCAAGTGTTTATAGAAGGCACCACCAAGACTTTGTTTTTCGTTAGAGGCTGTTGCACCTTTTGCTCCATTAGCAGCACGGTAGACTTCAGCATCTCCTGAAAGAGCCAAATTAATTAACTCTTCTGTCTTACGGATACCGTCAGCAACTGGACGATTGATCAATGGTTTGCCATCGAAACGATCCATTTCAACAGCCTTGTCTGCTGCGATGATAACAGCTTTAGCCTTACGAATGTCTTCAACAGTTAGTTGGTTTCCAACACCGCTAGCACCGTTGGTTTCGACCTTGATACCAACCCCCATTTCAGCAGCCACTTTTTGAAGAGCTTCTTGGGCCATGTAAGTGTGGGCGATACCTGTTGTACAAGCTGTAACAGCTACGATAAAGTCACCAGAGTTATTGGCAGGTACTTGAACAGGCTCTTCAGTTTTTTCTAAAGCTTTGTCAAAAAGTTCGATAACTTGGTCAGCTGATGTTGCTTGACGAAGTTTGTCAGCAAATCCATCTTTCATCAAGTATTGAGACAATTCTGCCAAGGCAGCCAAGTGAGTGTCATTAGCACCTTCTGGAGCTGCAATCATAAAGAAGAGGTCGGTTGCTTGTCCATCCAAGCTATCGTAGTCAACACCCTTGTTTGACTTGGCAAAGAGAACTGTCGCTTCTTTGACAGCAGCGTTTTTGCTGTGAGGCATAGCGATTCCGTCACCCAAACCTGTAGAAGTCAGAGCTTCACGCGCCAAAATTCCTTCTTTAAAAGTTTCAAAATCTGTCACATAACCGTGGTCTGTCAAACTTTTAATCATCTCGTCGATGACATCTGTTTTTTCAGTCGCCTGCAAATCCAGCAACATGACATCTTTTCTCAATAGGTCTTGAATTTTCATCTTTTTTCTACCTCAACTTTTTCATATGTTTCTTTAATAAATTCTGCTGTTGCCAAGTCATCTGAGAAGGTGGTTGCCGTTCCGCAAGCCACTCCCCATTTAAAGGCTTCTACTGCATCTTTTGATTTGACAAATTCACCTGTAAATCCGGCAACCATAGAATCACCAGCTCCAACTGAATTTTTCACTGTTCCCTTGATGGGGTTAGCGAAGTAAGCTCCATCAGATGTGACAAGAAGGGCACCATCACCAGCCATAGAGATAATAACATTTTGAGCACCTTTAACCAGCAATTCTCGAGCATAGTTCTCAATTTGCTCTAAACTTTCGAGTTTAACCCCAAAAATCGCTCCAAGTTCATGATTGTTTGGTTTGACCAAAAGTGGCTGGTAGTCCAAACTATCAATCAAGGTCTGTCCTTCAAAGTCACAAACCACTTGCGCACCCGTCTGACGGGTCAAGGCAATTAAATCCTTGTAGATGACATTGCCTAGATTTTTAGCACTTGAACCAGCAAAGACAACTGTATCTTCTGCAGTCAAACTAGATAAAATAGCTTTCAATTCTTCTAGCTGAGCTGGCTCCACATTTGGACCAGTCCCGTTGATTTCTGTTTCTTGGTCTGCTTTAATCTTGACATTGATGCGAGTATCTTCTGCTACTTGGACAAAACGCGTCTCGATTTCTTCCTCTGCCAGAGTATCTGTGATAAATTCACCAGTAAAACCTCCGATAAATCCAGTCGCTGTATTTGGAATATCCAAGCGTTTCAAGACACGACTGACATTGATTCCTTTCCCACCAGCAAACTTATCATCACTGTCCATACGATTGATACTACCGACTTGGACTTGGTCCAAACGGACAATATAGTCAATGGATGGATTGAGTGTGACTGTATAAATCATACTTCTATTACCTCCGTTTTCTCCTTAATAGCCTGCAAGAGCTCATGCCCTTGACTTGTGATAACAATAGCTCGTTTGAGTGGTGCTACTTTGGCAAAGCAAGTTTGTCCAATTTTAGACGAATCCACTAAGACGTAGGTCTGTTTGGCATTCTCTAAAATAGCACGCTTCACAGCCCCCTCCTCCATATCAGGAGTCGTATAATAGCCATCGTCCACACCATTCATCCCGATAAAGGCACGGTCAAAGTGCAATTGGTTAATCTGGTTAAGAGCAACGCCCCCGATGCTAGCATCTGTCGCCATCTTGACACTTCCTCCAACCATGATTGTTGGAATCTGCTTTTCAACCAACTGAGCAGCATGGTGAATGGAGTTGGTAACAACTGTAACATTTTTATTAACCAATTCATGAATCAAAAAGGCTGTCGTTGTTCCAGCGTCGATAAAGATGACATCTTGTTCCTTGATGAGAGAGGCAGCTTTCTGAGCCAGCAACTTCTTCTCTTGAAGGTTTTTGACAGATTTCTCTTGAATGGTTTCCTCTTCCTGCAAGGAGTGGGGCAATTCTGCTCCACCATGCACGCGACGAAGCTTGTTTTCTGCTTCCAACTCATCCAAGTCTCTTCGCACCGTTGATTCTGAGGTCTCTAGCAAACTAACTAATTTTTCTAGAGAAACTACATGATGTTGATTTAACTCCTCTAAAATCAGTTGCTTCCGCTCTGTTTTTAACACTGAATCACCTCCTGTTATCGTTTACACTATTCATTCTATCATACTTTCTTTCAAAGTCAAGCATTTTTTATCATTTTCTTTCAAATTCTATCATTTTTCTTATTTCTAGAATTTTTATTGCAAGATAAGAACCTTTATGGTAGACTATTTGAGTAAGTATTGGAAGATTACTCAAGAGGCTTAAGAGGCCGTGTTGGAAACGCGGTAGGCGTGTAACAGCGTGCGTGGGTTCGAATCCCATGTCTTCCGTTTATTTTAAAAAAGATACCCAAGAAATCTT
>NZ_AICU01000073.1:0-14902 GCF_000257865.1 Streptococcus mitis SK575
CTTTGATTTTCATTGAGTATTAGGTGTAGTAACTTTTTACATTCAATCAAATCTGTAAACAAAGGGCTAGGAAAATTCCTGCCCTTTTTATCCGATTAAATTTGTCACCCAGATTTGTTTGAGCCAACTGGTTGTTACTGGTATGCTCTGGATGATGTGTTTTGCGACGATACTCTTTTCAAGAGGATTTTGTATAGCTGCCATGGGGATGGTCGCCAAAATTGTCAAGGCCATTTGCAATACAAATAAGGTCACCAACATGGATAAGATACCTGCTGAAACTTGGAACAACTTACCACCCAGTTTTTTACTAGGAATCAAGTGCAAGAGGAGACCAAGCAAACGACCGATGCTATAGACAATCCCAAATACAAGCAAGTAGCCGATCCCTGCGTAAAAGACCTTATCCAACTGAAAGAGTTGATCCGATGGGAAAAAGAAAGTTCCCTGACCTTCCTGCGGATTTGCATAAGGGAGCAACAAATGAAATTGTTCTCCCAGCCCCTTGTAAAACTGGCCAGCCATAAAAGCCGATGCCATGGCTGAAATCAGGTAATAAACCTGTAAGAGCAGTCCTCTCCGATAGCCGATATAAAATCCCCAAGCCAAGACCAATAGAAGAAGGAGTGAAATCATAAGGAATCCTCAATCTTGCTCTGTTCTTGCTTGCAAGTCACAAGCTTGTGGCGCAGTTCTTCTAATTCTTGCTCCTTATCATCAAATTCAATCTCACGGCTGAGTTGAGTTGACAAACAGTTGACTGCCAACAAAAGAGCGATTGTTTCATCATCTGCACTAGGCATTTGTTCTTTAATTGCTTGGTATTTTTCTGTCGCAACCTTAGCGATTTCCTCCATAAAGAGATTATCATGTTCGCTTGTCAAGGTTAATGATTTTTTCCCGAATGTAAATTTGAATCGATTTAGATTTGCCATAAAATTCACCTCACGATATTATACCAAAATTCGCTAACTTTGTCAGTTTTTACAAATTTGCCTGCTTTTATGGTACAATAGAAACTATGGCAAGTATAACACTCACACCAAGTGAAAAGGAGATTCAGGCTTTCCTTGAACACTATCAAACCAGTCTGGCTCCCAGCAAGAATCCCTATATTCGCTACTTTTTGCGACTACCTCAGGCAACGGTTTCTATCTATACTTCTGGAAAGGTCTTGCTTCAGGGTGAAGGAGCTGAGAAGTACGCCTGTTTCTTTGGCTATCAAGTTCTAGAGGAAAACAGCGGACAAAATCTTCCTTTGATTGGGACGGATGAGGTTGGAAATGGTTCCTACTTTGGTGGACTTGCAGTTGTGGCTTCCTTTGTCACACCCGACCAGCATGACTTCTTGCGAAAACTCGGTGTGGGGGATTCCAAGACTCTGACCGACCTAAAAATCCGTCAGATTGCCCCTATCCTCAAGGAAAAAATCCAACATCAGGCACTGCTTCTCTCACCAAGCAAGTACAACGAGGTCATCGGAGACCGCTACAATGCTGTTTCGGTTAAGGTTGCCCTCCATAATCAGGCTATCTATCTCCTCCTTCAAAAAGGCATTCAACCTGAGAAAATTGTGATTGATGCCTTTACCAGTGCTAAAAATTATGACAAGTACTTGGCACAAGAGGCCAATCGTTTCAGCAATCCTATCAGCTTAGAAGAAAAGGCTGAGGGCAAATACTTGGCTGTAGCAGTTTCTTCTATCATTGCGCGTGATCTCTTTCTTGAAAATCTTGAAAATCTGGGACGAGAACTGGGCTATCAACTTCCAAGTGGAGCTGGAACGGCTTCTGATAAGGTAGCTAGCCAGATTTTACAAGCCTATGGTATGCAGGGACTCAATTTCTGCGCCAAATTGCACTTTAAAAATACTGAAAAAGCGAAAAAACGCTTAGAAAGGTAAATTATGAATTCATTTAAAAATTTCCTAAAAGAGTGGGGATTATTCCTCCTGATTCTGTCATTACTAGCTTTGAGCCGTATCTTTTTTTGGAGTAATGTCCGCGTAGAAGGCCACTCCATGGATCCTACCCTAGCAGATGGCGAAATTCTCTTTGTCGTTAAGCACCTCCCTATTGACCGTTTTGATATCGTGGTGGCCCATGAGGAAGATGGCAATAAGGACATCGTCAAGCGTGTCATCGGAATGCCTGGCGACACCATCCGTTACGAAAACGATAAACTTTACATCAATGATAAAGAGACGGATGAGCCTTACCTAGCTGACTACATCAAACGTTTCAAGGATGACAAACTCCAAAGCACATACTCAGGCAAGGGCTTTGAAGGAAATAAAGGAACTTTCTTTAGAAGTATCGCTGAAAAAGCTCAAGCCTTCACAGTTGATGTCAACTACAATACCAATTTTAGCTTTACTGTTCCAGAAGGAGAATACCTTCTCCTCGGAGATGACCGCTTGGTTTCGAGCGACAGCCGCCACGTAGGAACTTTTAAAGCAAAAGATATCACAGGAGAAGCTAAATTCCGCTTCTGGCCAATCACCCGTATCGGAACATTTTAAGAATCCTAAGAGGCCGAGAATCACCAATCTCAGCCTCTTCTTCTATCGTGAGAAGATGATTATTCACTATCCAGTTTGATTAAGATAGAAACAAAGTTATACTCAATGAAAATCAAAGAGCAAACTAGGAAGCTAGCCGCAGGTTGCTCAAAACAGTGTTTTGAGGTTGCAGATGGAAGCTGACGTGGTTTGAAGAGATTTTCGAAGAGTATTAACTCTCACCTATTTATGCAAAGGAATCTTATGGAAGTTTATTTTTCAGGAACCATTGAACGGATTATTTTTGAAAATCCCAGCAATTTTTATCGTATCCTCCTCCTAGAAATCGACGATACGGACGCAGAAGATTTTGATGATTTTGAAATTATTGTCACCGGCACCATGGCTGATGTGATTGAGGGAGAAGACTATACTTTTTGGGGACAAATTGTCCAGCACTCCAAGTATGGGGAACAACTGCAAATCAGTCGTTATGAACGCGCAAAACCAACTAGCAAGGGCTTGGTCAAGTACTTTTCAAGTAGCCATTTCAAGGGAATTGGTCTCAAGACAGCTCAGAAAATCGTGGATACCTATGGCGACAATACCATTGACGAAATTTTGCAACACCCAGAAAAGCTAGAAGGCATTGCAGGACTATCTGCAAAAAATCGCGAGGCTTTCGTCTCTACCCTCCGTCTCAACTACGGAACGGAGATGGTTTTAGCCAAACTAGCCAACTACGGTATTCCCAATAAATTAGCCTTTCAGATTCAAGACTTTTACAAAGAAGAAACCCTTGATGTGGTTGAAAATTATCCCTACCAGCTAGTTGAGGATATCAAGGGCTTGGGTTTTACTATTGCTGACCAATTAGCGGAAGAACTAGGCATCGAAAGTCAGGCTCCTGAGCGCTTCCGCGCCGGTCTAGTTCATAGTCTTTTTCAGACCTGTATGGAAACAGGGGACACCTATGTTGAAGCACGGGATCTGCTAGAACAAACCCTTACTCTCCTTGAGTCTTCCCGCCCCGTGGAACTGGACCCCAGCCAAGTGGCCCAAGAACTCTCGTACCTGATTGAAGAAGACAAGGTTCAGCAGGTTGATACAAAAATCTTTGATAATAGTCTCTTTTTCGCTGAGGAAGGCATCCGTAGTCACTTGGTTCGTATCCTTGAAAAAGGAAAACAGAAGAGCCAAGATTTAGAAACCATTCAAAAACATATCACTACTGTCGAGGAAGAGCTAGAGATTGAGTATGATAGCATTCAAAAACAAGCTATCTGTGATGCTATCCAGAACAAGGTCTTTATCCTGACAGGTGGCCCTGGTACTGGTAAGACAACGGTTATCAATGGGATCATCGCTGTTTATGCCCTTTTAGAAGGACTTGACCTCAGGAAAAAAAGCAATTTGCCCATTCTTCTTGCTGCTCCAACTGGTCGAGCTGCTCGACGTATGAATGAATTGACAGGCTTGCCAAGCGCGACCATACACCGTCATTTAGGAATGACAGGTGATGATGATACCAGTCATCTGGAAGATTATCTGGATGCTGACTTTATCATCGTGGATGAATTTTCCATGGTGGATACTTGGCTGGCCAACCAACTCTTCTCAAACATCTCTTCTAACAGTAAAATTCTCATCGTGGGAGACAGTGACCAGCTACCGTCTGTCAGTCCTGGACAGGTTCTAGCGGATCTGCTTCATATTCCTTTGATTCCTCAGACTCGCTTGGAAAAAATTTACCGGCAAAGCGAAGAATCAACCATCGTCACCCTAGCTAGTCAGATTCGACAGGGCATCTTGCCAGCTGATTTCACCCAGAAAAAAGCAGACCGTTCCTACTTTGAAATCGCTAGTGGTCATATCCCTGCTACTATTGAAAAGATCTTAGGCGCTGCCCTCAGAAGTGGCATCCCTGCCCGTGATATCCAAGTTCTGGCTCCCATGTACCGAGGGACAGCAGGGATTGATGCTATCAACCAGCTCATGCAAGACCTGCTCAATCCACCACAAAAAGACCAACTCAGTTTTGAAGCTCCCCAGTGCCACTATCGCAAGGGAGACAAGGTCATTCACTTGGTCAACGATGCTGAAATCAATGTCTTTAATGGAGATTTGGGAGCTATCACAGACCTGATTCCTGGTAAATACACCGAGTCGAAACAAGACGAAATTGTCATTGATTTTGATGGCAACGAGGTCTCTTACCCACGTAACGAATGGTACAAGATTCGTTTGGCCTATGCCATGAGCATCCATAAATCACAGGGAAGTGAGTTCCCTGTTGTCATCCTACCTATCACTAGTGCTAGTAGGCGTATGCTGGAGCGCAATCTCATCTATACAGCCATTACACGCGCCAAAAGCAAGCTTATCTTACTAGGCGAGTTACAGGCCTTTGATTATGCTACTCAACATATCGGAACTGCCCGAAAAACCTATCTGATTGAACGCTTCAGTGATTTATTGGAGAATGTTGAAGAAAAGCAACCAGCTATCTCTGAAACTGCCACATCAAGTGCAACTGAACAATCCTACATCCTGACCGAAGAAAACTGGGACAGCATCCCGGCCATGATTGGGATTACAGACGCAGACCTCAAAGAGATTTTTGGAAAATAGTGCATCAGAAAACCCACCAATTCAGGTGGGATTTTTGTTTATTAAGATTATTTAACTGTTGCTGTGCTTGTGATCAATTCAACAGCTTTTTTGATTGTGATATCGTGTTTCAACATATCAGCTGAAAGCAAGCTTTGTACTTGTTCAACTTCCATGTTGTAGTCTGCAGCCAATTGCTCAACTTCTTTTTGGATTTCTTCTTCTGAAGCATCAAATCCTTCAGCTTTGGCAACTGCTTCGATAACAAGGTTAGTCTTAGTACGTGACTCAGCTTCTGCTTGATATTGATTGTGAAGGTCTTCTTGAGTAGTTCCAGTGATTTGGAAGTACATGTCAGGGTTGATACCTTGACGTTGCAAGTTTCCAAGGAATTCGTTTACTGAGCGGTGAACTTCTTCGTGAATCATTTCTTCTGGAAGTTCTACGATTTCAGCGTTTTCTACAGCTTTATCAATTGCTGCACCTTCAACTGCATCTTTGTAAGCTTCTTCTTTAGCAGCAGCCAATTCTTTGCGGTATTTTTCTTTCAATTCAGCAAGTGTTTCAACTTCTTCGTCGATGTCTTTTGCAAGTTCATCGTCAAGAGCTGGAACTTCTTTAGCTTTTACTTCATGGATAGTTGTCACGAATTTAGCTTCTTTACCTGCAAGGTCTTCTGCTTGGTAGTCTTCTGGGAATGTTACGATAACATCAACAGTTTCACCAGCTGAGTGACCTACCAATTGGTCTTCGAAACCTGGGATGAATTGACCTGAACCAAGTCCAAGCGAGAAGTTTTCACCTTTTCCGCCATCAAATTCAACACCATCGATAGAACCAACGAAGTCAATGACAACAGTGTCGCCGTTTTCAGCAGCAGCTTCCTTGATAACCAATTCAGCCAAGTTGTTGCGTTCGCGTTCGATACGCTCTTCAACGTCAGCATCAGTTACTTCTTTTTCTACATCTACTGATACTTCAAGGTTTTTGTAGTCACCCAATTTTACTTCAGGTTTTGTAACAACTTCAGCAGTGATAACCCAATCTTGACCTTTTTCCATTGAAGTTACATCAATTTTTGGTTGAGCAACCACTTCAAGACCAGCTTCTTTTACAGCTGCTTCATAAGCGTTTGGCAAAAGAGCGTTCATAACGTCTTGGTAAAGTGATTCTTCACCAAATTTTTTGTCGAAGATAGGGCGTGGAAGGTGACCTTTACGGAAACCTGGAACATTAAGAGATTTCTTCACTGAGTTGAAGACACGGTCCAATTCTGGTTTGATTTGGTCTTGAGAGATAGTGAAAGTCAAGACACCACGGTTTGTTTCTTTGTTTTCAAATGATACAGACATTCTGTCATTTCTCCTTAAAATTTTTTAAATACAGTCTATTATAACATAAATGAGCGACTTTTTTCAAGTAATGAATGTGCTTTTCAATGATGGGAGAGGTACTTGCTCGCTTCTTTGATACTAAGTTCAGCCATTCTTTCCTTGTTTTTCTCAATGAAGCATGCTACCCAAGCTGGATTCGTTTTGGAGTAGTCTCTCAGAGCCCAGCCAATGGCTTTATTGATAAAGAATTCTGTTTGATTCAAATTATGAAACAGAATCTTTTCCAGTAATTGAACATTGGTCTTCTCTTTTCTTAACAACTGGTGGTCAATAGCGACGCGTCTCAACCAGATATTGTCTGACAGGCTCCATTGGAGGATTATTTTTTCCAGTTCCTGCTTCTCATACACCAAACTCCCTACTACTCGATCTAGGATATCCACCGTATCCCACCAAGACTTGGTAACAACCAACTGCTCTAGCTTAGGCAAATCGCTGTCCTTTAGATAAGACTGCATGGCTTTCAAATAATTGGCAGCCACATACTGGTATTCTCTAGACTCTTTTTCCCAGCAAGTATCTACAAAATCCCAATCGATAATCTTTGTTTTTTTCTCTTCTGGAAAGTATTTTTTATAGAGTTTATTTCTTTCTGGCGCCGCAACGCCTAGAAAGGAAAATTGATGGCGCATATAGGTCTCCATAGGCCCTGCTTTTTTAGGATTTTTTGCTGCTTCTAACTCCTCAAGTAAATCTGTTAGACTCATCTAAAAGTCCTCATGCCCTACCAAGTGGTGCTGAAAGGCATAGACTGCTGCCTGAGTGCGATCACTGACCTCAAGCTTAGCTAGGATGTTGGACACGTGGGTCTTGACCGTCTTGAGAGAGATAAAAAGTTCGTCTGCGATACGCTGATTTTCGTAGCCCTTGGCGATGAGTTGGAGAACATCTCGCTCACGCGCAGTCAAGTCCTCATGTAGTTCTATGTGATTGCGGTGGTATTCGACCTTCTTGCTGACCTCTTGCTCAATGGCCAACTCGCCAGCAGCCACCTTACGGACGGCATGAAGTAATTCGTCTGCACTTGAAGTCTTGAGCATATAGCCTTTGGCACCAGCATTCAATACGGGCATAATTTTTTCATTGTCCAAGTACGAAGTCACAATCAAAATCTTGGCTTCAGGCCATTCTTTAAGGATGGTCAAGGTCGCGTCAATTCCATTCATCTCAGGCATGACAATATCCATGACAATGACATCCGGACGCAATTCCAATGCCAACTCAATCCCTTGAGACCCGTTGGACGCCTCACCCACAACTTCTACATCGTCTTGGAGGTCAAAGTAGCTTTTCAAGCCCAATCGGACCATTTCATGGTCATCTACTAGTAAAATTTTCATCTTTACTCCTTTGTCATTCCTTATCTAACAAGGGAATACGGATATCAACTGCCAGCCCTTGCTTGGGAGCTGTCAATAACTGAACCGTCCCTGCCATATCTTCAACCCGCTCCTTGATATTGCGGAGTCCATAACTCAGGTCATCTAAACTCCCCAACTGGAAACCAATCCCATTGTCCACCACCTTCAGCTGCAATTCAAGATCCGTCTGATAGAGATAGACATCCAAACAAGAGGCCTGGGCATGGCGAAGGGTATTGCTGATCAATTCTTGCAGAATACGGAAGATATGCTCCTCGATTTTCTTAGGCAATTTCGTCACATTTTGCTTGAAACTAACCTTAAGATCACTCTTATCCTCAAGCTCTTTTAAGAGAATTTGAATCCCTTCAACCAGACTCTTCTGCTCCAGTTCAACTGGTCGCAAATGCAAGAGTAAGACCCGCAAATCCTTCTGGGCTGTTTCTAAAATAGCTGTGACACTCTGCAACTGGGTCTGTATCTTTTCTCTATCCAATTTCAAAGCCTGCTGACTGACGCCTGATAAAATCATGTGGGCCGCAAACAACTCCTGACTGACTGTATCGTGCAAATCCCGAGCAATCCGCTTCCGTTCCTTCTCGATGATTTTCTCTTCCTGAGCAAGGCTGTGATTTTCAGCCTTTTGAAGAGTCTCTGTCAAGAGATTGAGTTTGACAGATAAGGACTTGAAACTGGCATCCAAATCTGGATCTGCAACTTGAACCACTTCTTTCCCTGCCAATAAACGCTTGAGATTAGCCTGCATCTTTCTTAGAGAAAGCTCTTCAACACCTCTCCAAAACAGGGCTAAGAGACAGGTCATGGACATGCTGAATACCAACAACAAAAAGACAAATTTTTCTATTTTTTCGACATCGTGCAAGAAAATAGACCAGTCAAAGTCAAGGATTTCCAACAAGCTATGGGAGAAAAATAAGACAAATAATAAGGAGGTGAGAGCAATCATTACATAGGCTTGTTTTTTCATCCTCTGACCACCTCCACATCTCCAATCATAGTGGTCAAGAAAATCTTGACACTCTTGTTACTCTTGAGATAGTCTCTTGTTTCTTGATGATAGTGTTCATTGCGGAGGGCTCGCCTTGGCTGGTTGAAGAAAGTCAAATCACCATAGAGACAGTTAACGCTGAGACTGACTTCCACATCTACAGGCACAATGATTTTAGTCGTCCCTACCATCTTTCTGAGGATAATGACATTATCGTGATTGGTTAGGATGACCCTCTCCAGATGAATAGTGTCCTTACCCATGAGGCGAAAGAGATTGATATCATCAAACTGGCAAGTCTGGTAGCTTGAAAAATGATGGAGGTTCCCGAACCAACGATTTTTCTCCTTCTTAATCGTCACCACCTCTTCAAAAACCAAATTGGTCTGCTCTTTTTCCTGGTTCATCATCGGATAAAGAAGAAAGAGGCTATAGATAACCGCAACAAAAATAGCTAGAATCACAAAAGGATTGAGCATGACGATGAAAAAGAAGAGAATGCTTGCCACTACTAACAGAAGATTATTGCTCTCTTTACCAGTGTAATAACGAATCAAAAGCAAAAAGAGGAATAGAATCAGCAGAAAACGCGAAAAATGCTCTGAAACCATCAAAATCAGAGCTCCTGTCAAAAGACAGGCTTCAATAAATAAAAAGATTTTAAATTTTCTCATAGGTTCATCCTCTCCCCTCTATTTTATCACAATTCAAAAAAGTCACCTCGGTCTGCAGATGGAAAAAAGGCGGTGGTTACGCCTTTTTCATCTGATCATTTGCTTCTTTTAATTTTCCATATAGAAGATAGTCTACTTTTTGCAGATCTGCTATGGTGGCACAATTAAGGGCACACATGATCAAGCGTAGATCTGCTTTCCAGCCTTGGATAATGCCGATCACTTCTTCAATTGTGTAGGTTTCAACCAATTCTAGAACTGTTCGAGACAGTCCCACGGCTTTGGCACCAAAGACCAAGCACTTAATCATATCCAGCGGATTCCGAACGCCTCCACTGACCAAGAGTTCGACCTTGTCTTTCCATTCTTGGGCATTGAGAAGGGCCTGCATGGTGGACTGACCCCATTGATTGAGGTAATCACGCTGGCCACTGCGACGATTTTCAATGTAGGCAAAGCTGGTACCACCACGACCCGAGAGGTCCACTGTACGAACACCTAGTTCATAGGCTCTCTCAATGGTCTTGACATCCATTCCAAAGCCTACTTCCTTGAGAACAATAGGAATGGGGATTTGCTTGCTATAGTCTGCTAGATGCGATTGCCAGTTTCTGAACGTTCTTTCTCCCTCGGGCATGAGTAATTCCTGCATGACATTGACATGCACCTGCAGGAGGAGAGGTTTCATCTCTTCTACAGTCTGAAGACCGAACTCAACAGGTTTGTCTAATCCAATATTAGTACCAAGGAGAAGATTTGGATGATCAGACTTGACAGAAAAAGAGTCATCTGCTGGATCTTTGAGGGCTGCGCTATAAGAACCCGTCACAAACAAAATCTCACAGGCTTCTGCTACCTGAGCTAGCTTTTGATTGATTTCTCTTCCCTTATCGCTTCCACCCGTCATGGCATTGATATAAAAAGGAAAGTCCCACTTTTGACCAGCAAATTCTGTCGAAAGATCGATTTCATCCAGATCGTAAAGAGGCAGGGAAGAATGAATCAGCTCCACCTCATCAAAGCTATTATAGGAACTTTTCTGCTCAAGGGCATAGCGGATATGCTCGTCCTTACGATTTGTCGTCATGTCCTATCCTTTCTTGATATAAGAGCTCAATCCCCAGATTGAGCCAACGATTTTTTAAGGTTTCGGTTGATTGCGCATTAAAACTCAAGGCAATACCACAGTCACCACCACCAGCGCCGCTACTCTTAGCAACAGCTTGCAAATCTTGACTGGCTTTTTTCAACTGTCTAAGCGAAGGAGTGTAAATATCTGCGCTCAAGCCTTCTAAGAGCTTGCTGGCTCTTTCTACCTGCTCGATAATTTTTTCAGTTTCCCCCTGCTCCAAGGCTTCTACTAAAGCAGCCACCGTTTTTTTTGAGGAATTTAAAAAATTCGAATTTATGTTCTGCTTGATTTGCTTGACCATATCACTAGACACAGCTACTTCCTTGGTCCATCCCACTAGGAAATCGCATTCTAGGACTGGTTGCACTTGTGAGATAGAAAAGCCCCAATCACGCTCTAGAACTGTCGCCAAGTTTTCTTCTTCCAACCAAGTAGCCACCTTCTGACGATCAAATGACTGGTAGAGAACCAAATCTTCTGTCACAATACAGGCAAGGTCTCCCATAGAGCCATTATCTCCTCGCTTGAGCAAGACAGCACTGGCTAGCTTGAATAAGAGATTCTGATCAACCGAAAGATTATACAGAGCCAGCAAAGCCTTGATAACCAAGACAACGACGCTGCCACTAGAGCCTAAACCAAACTTTTTTCCTTCTCGTTCCATTTTCCCTCGAATTTCCAAAGAAAAAGGTTGCAAGGTCTGCCTACGATAAATGAGAAAATCTTCCACTAAAGCAATCGTTTCTTGAATCAAGCTGTAGGCAGGATTTGGCGTCAAGTCCACTGCAAAATCAAACATGTCTGAGTAGATACGATAACTGTCAGAAAAAGCAATCTCTCCCCTCATATAGATGGGAATGGCCTTTATCAAGGCCAACTGCCCAGGCTCTAGAATAGCATATTCACCTGCCCAATAGAGTTTTCCGCAAGTTTTAACAGCAATCATCTTGGCTCAAATCCTTTGTTTTTGACACAATCAAGCGATAACGTTGACCGAAGATTTCTGATAAATGCTCCAAGTCTTTCTCCTGACAGAGGACCTTGACATTGGGACCAGCATCCATAGTAAAGTAGCAGGCCTCTCCTTGCTCACGAAGCTGACGAACAAAGTCCATGGCTTCATAAGATGCATCGGTCAGATAAGAAAAGGCTGGTGATGCTGTTTTTGTCGTAGCGTGCATAGCCAGGGCATTTTTTTCAGTCAATTCCCCAACCTTGGCAAAATCATTTTCCTTGAGATAAACCAGCATATCCTGATAGTCTTTCTCAGACTGACGGACCCAGTCATCAAAGGTCGTCGAAGTTTCCACACAGAGTTTCATCCCATCACGACTAGAGATTGGTTTTTTCTTGTCCTCCAAGACCAACATAATCATAGCTAGTTTCAAGTCTGTCTCTACAGGGTAAATTTCCCCACTATCCTTATCCCAAGCACCTAGTGGTCCATAAAAACTCCGAGAAGAAGAACCTGAGGCAAACTTAGCTTCCTGCGCTAACTGGCTTCTATCCAATCCAAGCTTGAAATAGGCATTGCAAGCCTTGACTAGGGCAGACAAACCACTAGAACTTGAGGACAGGCCCGCTGCCGTAGGCATATTGTTTTGAGTATCGATACGGACAAAGCCCTCACCAGCTGGACGGTAGCGGTCAATAATCTTACTCATCTTGGCATGCTCCGCCTCATTTTGTAGCTGACCATTGATATAAAAGGCATCAGCCGTCGCATGAGCTGGTAGAGGCGACAAGGTCGTCTCTGTGTACATATTTTCCAAAGTTAGAGAAATACTGCTAGTAGCAGGAACCATCTCTTTTTCTTTTTTCTTTCCCCAATATTTGATAATAGCAATATTTGCGTAGGAACGTACTGTTACAGGCTTTCGATCCATGTCTGAACAGCTCCTTTCTCTTCTAATCTTTCTGCTAGTTCTTGTGCGTCTATCAAATTGTCTGCCAAGGCTATGATACAGCCTCCAAGCCCACCACCACTCATCTTGGCACCCAGAGCACCATAGCTAAGAGCCGTTTCAACCAAAGAATCTGCCTCAGTGCTACTGACTCCGATTTCTTTTAAATGCAAATGCGCTTGACTGAGGATTTGTCCCAGTCCTTCAGCATCTTTTTGTAAAATCGCATCTTCTGCCCGCTGGGTCAATTCTCCCAAGGCATGCAAAAACGGTAAGGCATCCTTGCCCTTGTTTTGAACCACTTGGATGGCTTCACGGGTATGACCATAAACGCCCGTATCGGCAATCACCAAAAAGGCCGATAAATCCATCTCAAGCTCTGTAAATCCTACGTTCTTAATAAAGCGAATAGGCTGGTCACTTAGACAGGTCTTAGCATCCAAACCACTAGGATTCATATGGGCAATCATTTCAGCCCGATTGACCAAGATTTCTAGTACATCATGAGGCAGTTCTGCCTGATAGTAGTCAAATACCGCACGAATGGCCGCTATGCTGATAGCTGCTGACGAACCCATTCCCCGTTTTTCAGGAATAGCCGAGTCAATCTCACAGCGAATGCAAGCCTCTTTGATAGCCAAATACTCCAGCGAAGCATAAACTGCCATAGACAAAGTATCCTCCTCATAGAGGCGCCAAGGACTCGCTGCAGGAACTACCTTACAAGTCACCTCTACCTCCAAAAGTGGCATAGAAATGGCAGGATAACCGTAAACGACCGCATGCTCCCCTATTAAAATAATCTTACTATGCGCCTGACCGACACCAAGTTTTTTTGTCATATTTTCCTTTTACTAGACGAATAAGCCGTCCCATTTTTCATACAAGTATTTATTCTTTCCTATCTATTTTATTATATTTTCACAAAAAAAGCGATTGTTTCCTTTACAATCGCCTCTTTCATTATTGAATCCATTCACCATTATAGTTGACAGAATAGCCTTCTACAGTGGTATTCACTGCTAAAGCACCTGAGCTATAAGCATAGTACCATTTACTACCGACCTGGAACCAGCCAGTTGTCATAGCTCCTGATGAACGAAGATAATACCACTTGTTACCAAGGTATTGCCAACCTGTTTGCATGATGCCAGTTGTTGGATCTAAATAGTACCAAGTTGAGTTATCATTGGTCCAGCCACGCACTAGCTCCCCAACCGTTAAACTGTCGATACGAGCATCGAAATTACCATCCTTCTGTAAATAATACCAGTGTCCCTCGTCATAAATCCAACCAGTTTTTAAAGTGTGATAGCTACGCTGATCTTCAAAATAATAGACTCGTTTCTCTGCTGGACTATTATATTGTTCCCCATGATGCTTGTTGACATTTGTAGCTGTTTTTGCTTCTAAAACTTGCTTACCAACAAATTCTTGTAGTACCCCATCTTGACCAAAGTAAAACCAATCTGGTCTAAAAGCAATATCTTGCCTTATAGAAGAACCAATCGTAACCCCTTCGTGTGGAGCAGGTATATATTGCCAGCCGACAACCATCTCTCCAGATAAAGGATCAAAATAATAGTACTTACCATCAATCACTCGCCAGTAGGTTTCTTTGAGTTCCCCCTTCTTGTAGTAGGTTCTACCATTTTCTTGGACAAATTGCCAACCTTCTGAATCAGCATCATCCGCCAATACTGCACTTGTCGCTAGCAAACCAAAGAAAAAGACTGCTAATGCGATTTGCATCAATTTTTTTATTATTTTCATTAGACTTATCCTCCTGCAAGGATTCTAGCAAAAATTAAATTGTATGTCAATATTACGGCTTTAAAATCATATAATAATGAACTATCATTTGAGTCACTAGTAAAATCTCCTAGCAGGCTTCCCTGCTAGGAGATTTTCTTATGAGAGATACTTGTCTAAGCTTTGAAAATCGGATTCATCATCTGATATTTATCAAATAATCTACCAATTAAGCTTCTTCGTCTTCTTTACGACGACGGCCTGCAAGACCAAGGCCAAGTAATGCACTTGCGGCAGCGGCTACCATAGCTACAGTAGAATCTGCTGTACCTGTATTTGGTAATTCTTTAGCTGCTTTACGCGCATTTGCTGCTGCTTCTTGGCTAGCATTAGCTGCTGCTTGAGTTGTAGCTGGAGCTACAGCTGGTGTTTGAGCAGCTTGGTCATTAGCTGGAGTTACATGATTAGTTGCTGGAGCAACTTTCGCCATGAAGTCTTCGATACGTTTCACCATTGCATCCACTTCTGCTTGACTTGCGTCTGCATTGGCAAATACTTTCTTAGCG
>NZ_AICU01000074.1:0-13007 GCF_000257865.1 Streptococcus mitis SK575
AACAGAAAAAGCTCATATTATTTCGTCGTATTGCGAGTTTCAGTCAGTTTCTTGTCCTTCAACTCAAGTGTAATATCTGACGCTTGTGCCACTTCTTTGCTGTGGGTAACGACGATTACACATTTACCTGTTTTCTGGGCAAGTGATTTGAGCAGTTCGACAATATCTCCAGCAGTTTTAGGGTCCAGATTTCCCGTTGGCTCATCAGCTAGAATAACTGGAGCTTCTGAGACCAAACTACGAGCAATGGCAACACGTTGCTGTTGACCACCTGATAACTGGAGAACATTCCGCTTGATCTGACTTTCATCTAAACCAAGCTCAAGCAGTGTATCCTTGCTTGCCTTTTTGTTGACCAAGCGGATATTTTCCAGTGGAGAAAGATAATCTATCAAATTATAATTTTGAAAGACCAGGGAAATATGGTGCATGCGATGGTAAGAATAGCCCTTCTTACGAATGTCTTCTCCTTGGAAAAGTATGGAACCTTCAACAGGACTATCTAGACCAGCAAGTAGGGACAAGAGAGTGGATTTTCCTGCTCCTGACTCACCAATAATACTATAAAATTTCCCGGGTTCAAAATGATAATTGATCTGATATAGGACTGCTTCAGCAGTGTTCTTATAACGGTAGGTAACATCTTGTAATTGTAATAAAGTCATGATTTCTCCTTCTTATACTCAATGAAAATCAAAGATTAAACTAGGAAGCTAGCCACAGGCTGTACTTGAGTACGGCAAGGCGAAGCTGACATGGTTTAAATTTGATTTTCGAAGAGTATTAACTAATAGATGATAAAATTTCTTTAGGTGATTTTCTAAATAAGAATAGGAAACAAAGAGCTACAGATAAGCAACTAAGCAGAACTAGAAAAACATAGGATTCTGCAAAAGATAAGATGCTGGTTGATAAACTGCTTGTTTTGGCTAGTGTATCTTGTAAGCTTGCCTGATCTCCACTTGCTAGTAGGGTTTGGAGCAGATAGGATGTAATAGCATTTCCTGCAACAAATGCTGGAAGCAAAGCACCGAGAGATACCAAAACTACCTCTAAACAGAACTGTAGGAAGATTGAGCTCTTTCCTTTTCCAAGTGCAAGTAAAATTCCCACCTCGTAGACACGTTCTCTCAACCAGAGAGACAAGACCAGAATTAAGGCTCCTGCTCCTGCTATCAACATTCCATAAAGGAAAATGGTCAGAAAGGTTTGGAAGGTTGCAACTGAGTCTTTGATTTGTTCAAAAGCCTTGTTTTCCTTCTCGACTTGATAGCCTTGATTTTCCAAGGACAAGTTTTCCACCTGCTTCATAAGTCCGTCCATTTCCTTCGGATTTTCTACATAGAAGCGCGCTGCACTAACTTGATGTTCACTATTTCCCAAAAGGGTTTGGCTACTTTCATAGTCTGTAAAGACTTGGTTTTCACTGAAGTCGGAAGACAAGCCTGTAAATTTCTCTTGTTTTTTACCAGAAAAAATGCCGACAATTTCAAACTCAACTGTTTGTCCTTTGCCAGATTCTGACTGTCCAGCTTCTAAGCCAATCTTGTCATGAAGGGAAAGAGCATTCTTCTTAGCCAACTCTTCGTGGATGAGAATTTTCTTTGAATCCCCTTTTTGAAGGTGTCGACCTTCTTTTAAGTTAAAAGCTGAGCTGGTGAAGGTCACATCCTTAGATGAATCTTCAAGTGCCGTTAAGCTAACCAAATTCTTGTCCGCAGCTGACAAATCATCACGCTCCACGCTCTGCTCTCCACTGACTGCTTCCTTGTCTTTTAATTTTGCGACCGTCTCGAGTTCAGGAGAAACAGTTTCCAGTCCCTTAATCTTGCTGACAGATGCTAGGTCTGACAACCTGAAGGTCTGACCATTTTCTATCTTCTTAATAGAAAAAGATGTGTTGAGTGATTTGTAAAGATTGGTTTCCACTGTTTTGTTGGACTTCATCAGAGTCAAACAGGCTGAAACTCCTGCTAATAGAACCAATAAAATCAGAAATAAAATAAAACTTCTCAGTCGTTTTCTGCTTACATAAGCCCAAGCTCTTTGGATTGGATTCATTTGTCACCTCCATATTTGTAAGACTATTATAAAATCCAAATATGAAATGTTTATGAAATACGAAAAAAGAGCCAAAATTTTTTGCTCTACATAAAGTTAGATAAAAACAAAAGAGCTAGCCTAAGCTAACTCTTATCCTATGCGGAGAGAGGGACTTGAACCCTCACGACCTAAAGCGGTCACAGGATCCTTAGTCCTGCGCGTCTGCCAATTCCGCCATCCCCGCGTCGATTACTTTACTAGTATATCAACTTTTAGGATGCTTGTCAACACTTTTTTCAAAAATTTTTCATTTCATCAACCAAATTACTCTGAAATTTCATTTAGATTTTCATCTACCAACTTAGCTCCAAGTGTATTTTTGAAATGACCTAGGGCAAATTGATGATTTTCAGGCCAGATGGAAGCAACAGCTGGTTTAACAATCTCGATATCATATCCTAGATTATAGGCATCTATAGCTGTGTGCAGAACACAGATATCCGTCAAGACACCTGTTAAGATAACGGTAGACACTCTCCGCTCTCTCAAACGGATATCCAGGTCAGTCCCTGAAAAAGCTGAGTAATGGCGTTTATCCATCCAAAAGACACGACTGTCTGAACCATGCTCTTGATAAAAGGTCCCCAAATCTCCGTATAAATTCCGTCCACTAGTCCCAATCAAATTATGAGGAGGAAATAGTTTACTTTCTGGATGAAAACAATCGTTTTCTTCGTGAGCATCAATGGTAAAGAAGATGTAATCTCCTCGTTCAAAAGCTAATCGAGTTACCTTGCTGATGGAATCCGAAATCGCCTGAGCTGGAGCACCTGCTGTCAATTTACCACTGTCGGCAACAAAATCTTCTGTATAATCAATCGAAATCAAAGCTTTAGTCATTAGTAATCTCTTTTCTTCACTTCTTCAAAAATATCTGAAATCAAGACCTTAAGATAGGTTCCCTTCATTCCAAGTGAGCGACTTTCAATAATTCCCGCAGACTCAAGTTTACGAAGAGCATTGACAATCACAGAACGGGTAATACCAATACGGTCTGCAATCACAGACGCAGTCAACTGCCCTTCATTTCCGTTTAACTCCCCTAAAATTGCTGAAACAGCACGGAGTTCGGAGTAAGACAGAGTATTAACCGCCATGGTAACAGCAGTACGGCGACGGATATTTTTCTCATCTTCTTCACGCTGGAAGTTGAGGAGTTGAATCCCAACAACGGTACTCGCAATCTCAACAAGAATCAAGTCCTCGTCTTCAAATTTTTTATCATTGCGCCAAATAATCAAAGAACCAAGTCGAATCCCTGATACATGAATCGGTGCAATGGTTGTCAAGCCATCTGGAAAGTCGGCACGACTTTCCACAGGGAAAATACTTAAATCATGATCAACTGTCAGATTGGCTTCTGTATCGTAGATCATGTTCGCACCTTGAATGTAGTCATCTGGGAAAATCTTAGTTTGAAAGAATTGCTCTACACGATCTGTATTGGTTTTGTAACGCATGAAATAACCAAGGAGACGTCCCTTGCTATTGACGATACAGGCGTTACAGTCAATAATATCTGCCAATTGACGGGTAATCGCATTGTATGGAAGTTCTTCCTGTAACTGCTCCTCTGAGCGCTTCAGGATAGAAGTAATTTTTCTAGTTTTTTCTAATAAATGTGCCATTTTTCACCTCGAATTTAATCGCTATCATTATAACATAAAAAGCTTGAATTTTCAATTATTATCTGAAAATTGCTTATTTAATTGCAATTTAGACTAGCTGAAATATTTTAGAAAAATATATTTTTATCATTGACAAACTAATTTATTTTTGATATTATATTATCATAAGAATATGGGTGGATAATACCTTTCCATTTCACCTATCCTTTGCTATCACCATCTTCTTTCACCCTTGGTCTCCTTATATAAAAAAGCGATTCATTTTGAACCGCTTTTTCTTATTTATCGCCCTTGTTACGAATAACAAAGCCTGTTTGCTTTTCGCTTGAAGTATTGCGTGGTTTTTTATTATCCTTACGGTAACGTTTTTCCTTATCAAAACGATCATTGCCACGACTTCCTTTTTTGAAATCATCACGACGACCACCACGACGGTTGTCTCCTCGGCGATTATCACGACGGTCATCTCCACGACGACCTCCCTTACCTTTACCACCGAAGCCATTACCTGATGGTTTAAATGGCAGTGGTTTTTCACGTGCAATCTCCACTTCAGGAAGACTATCTGGGTCTTGAACAGTCAGACTCAAGATATACATTGCCAATTCTTCTGGAGTAAATTCGGCAGCTAGCTTACGAGCATCCTTACCAAATTTCTCAAAGTTGGCACGGATAGTCTCATCTGCAAAATCACGTTCGATTTTCTTGAGGGCTACGTGTTTTTTTGCTTGGAAGGCTTCTTCTGCACTTGCAGGTTTGAGACCTTTCATACGTTTCTTGGTCAAGTTTTCAATGATTTGAAGATAGCCCATTTCATTTGGTGATACGAAAGTAATAGACTGACCTGACTTACCAGCACGACCTGTACGACCGATACGGTGAACGTAACTTTCAGGATCTTGTGGAATATCGTAGTTATAGACATGGGTCACACCTGAAATATCCAAGCCACGCGCTGCAACGTCCGTCGCAACTAGAACATCAAGATTGCCATTTTTAAAGTCACGAAGGACACGAAGACGTTTGTTTTGGTCCAAATCACCATGAATTCCTTCTGCACGGAAGCCACGGATTTTCAAACCACGAATCAATTCATCTACACGGCGTTTTGTACGACCAAATACGATAGCAAGCTCAGGCTGTTCCACATCCATAAGACGAGTCATGGTATCAAATTTTTCTTGTTCTTTAACACGAATATAGTACTGGTCAACCAATTCTGTTGTCAATTCCTTAGCAGCAATCTTCACATGCTCAGGTTCTTTCATAAACTGAACACCGATACGTTTGATGGCATCTGGCATAGTTGCTGAGAAAAGCAAAGTTTGACGGTTTTCAGGGACACGAGAAATGATAGCTTCGATATCTTCAAGGAAGCCCATGTTGAGCATTTCATCCGCTTCGTCAAGGATAAGAGTTTCAATATCTTGTAATTTCAAGGCCTTACGTTTAATCAAGTCCAAGAGGCGACCTGGAGTTCCCACCACGATATGGGCACCAGATTTAAGAGCCTTAATTTGCTTTTCAATGCTTGATCCGCCATATACTGAACGGACTTTGACTCCCTTACTACGACCAAAGCGGAAGAGTTCTTCTTGACTTTGGACAGCGAGTTCACGAGTTGGAGCGATAACCAAGGCTTGGATGGTCGCCTCTTCTGTACGGATTTTTTCAAGGGTAGGCAAGCCAAAGGCTGCAGTTTTTCCTGTACCAGTCTGAGCTTGACCGATAACATCCTTGCCTTCGAGAGCCAAGGGAATAGTTTGTTCTTGGATCGGACTAGCTTCTACAAAACCAGCTTTTTCAATCTCTGCTAGCAAATCAGCAGACAAGTTTAATTCATTAAATTTCACGTTATTCTTCTTTCTAAAGGTGGTGCGAAGCCACCCTATAGGGCTTAGTTTATACTTTTCTTTTTATGACGTATTTTCATATACTGGATATAAAATCGTGTTGCTTCTTTTCCACAAAAGAAAAGTACTGTTTTCTTTGCAACCTATCTAGTATAACACAAGAGAGAAGCAAAAGATAGCCCAATCCGTCGATAATATCATGTAAACGATTTTTCTGAGAAAGTAAGGCTATAATTTCCACTATTTCATAAACTTTTTTAAAGCGTAGCAGAATTGTGCAAAAGTTTTTTTCTTGTGC
This sequence comes from Streptococcus mitis SK575, assembly GCF_000257865.1. Lineage (GTDB taxonomy): Bacteria > Bacillota > Bacilli > Lactobacillales > Streptococcaceae > Streptococcus > Streptococcus mitis_CQ. The sequence goes on from NZ_AICU01000074.1 coordinate 5,883, forward strand.
TAGAATGAAATTCGAATAGGAGGAACTCTAAATGTTAACTTATGATTTAATCGTTATCGGATTTGGTAAAGCTGGTAAAACACTAGCAGGTAAATTGGCTTCAGCTGGTAAAAAAGTTGCCCTCGTTGAACGTAGCAAAGCTATGTACGGTGGAACTTGTATCAACATCGGTTGTATCCCAACTAAAACTTTGCTAGTTGCTGCTGAGAAAGACTTGTCTTTTGAAGAAGTGATTGCTACCAAAAACACTATCACTGGTCGCCTCAACGGTAAAAACTATGCGACTGTTGCTGGTACTGGCGTCGATATCTTTGATGCGGAAGCTCACTTCCTTTCAAATAAAGTCATCGAAATCCAAGCTGGTGATGAAAAGAAAGAACTGACTGCTGAAACCATCGTCATCAACACTGGTGCTGTTTCAAACGTCTTGCCAATCCCTGGACTTGCTACAAGCAAAAACGTCTTTGACTCAACAGGTATCCAAAACTTGGACAAATTGCCTGAAAACCTTGGAGTCCTTGGTGGTGGAAATATCGGTCTTGAATTTGCTGGTCTTTACAACAAACTTGGAAGCAAGGTTACAGTCCTAGATGCCTTGGATACATTCCTACCTCGTGCAGAACCTTCCATCGCAGCTCTTGCTAAACAATACATGGAAGAAGATGGTATTGAACTGCTTCAAAATATCCGTACTACTGAAATCAAAAATGACGGTGACCAAGTCCTTGTCGTAACTGAAAACGAAACTTACCGTTTCGATGCCCTTCTCTACGCAACTGGACGTAAACCAAACGTAGAACCACTTCAACTTGAAAATACAGATATTGAACTAACTGAACGTGGCGCTATTAAAGTAGACAAACATTGTCAAACAAACGTTCCTGGTGTCTTTGCAGTTGGAGATGTCAACGGTGGCCTTCAATTTACCTACATTTCACTTGATGACTTCCGTGTTGTTTACAGCTACCTTGCTGGAGATGGCAGCTACACTCTTGAAGACCGTCTCAATGTACCAAACACCATGTTTATCACACCTGCACTTTCACAAGTTGGTTTGACTGAAAGCCAAGCAGCTGATTTGAAACTTCCATACGCCGTTAAGGAAATTCCTGTTGCAGCAATGCCTCGTGGTCACGTAAATGGAGACCTTCGTGGAGCTTTCAAAGCTGTGGTTAATACTGAAACAAAAGAAATTCTTGGAGCAAGCATCTTCTCAGAAGGTTCTCAAGAAATCATCAACATCATCACTGTTGCTATGGACAACAAGATTCCTTACACTTACTTCACAAAACAAATCTTCACTCACCCAACCTTGGCTGAGAACTTGAATGACTTGTTTGCGATTTAAGTTGAGATTTAGTCGTATCGAACAGCCCTCTTGGGGCTGTTTTTACTTCTGCGAAACACCAAATCTGTCTTTTCCCTCTTTTGTGATATAATAGAAACATGAACTTAAAAACTACTTTGGGCCTTCTTGCTGGGCGTTCTTCCCACTTCGTTTTAAGCCGTCTTGGACGTGGAAGTACGCTTCCAGGAAAAGTCGCCCTTCAATTTGATAAAGATATTTTACAAAACCTAGCTAAGAACTACGAGATTGTCGTGGTCACTGGAACCAACGGAAAAACCTTGACAACTGCTCTCACTGTCGGCATTTTAAAAGAGGTTTATGGTCAAGTTCTGACCAACCCAAGCGGCGCCAACATGATTACAGGAATTGCGACAACCTTCTTAACAGCCAAATCTTCAAAAACTGGGAAAAATATTGCCGTTCTAGAAATCGATGAAGCCAGCCTATCTCGTATCTGTGACTATATCCAGCCAAGCTTATTTGTTATCACGAATATCTTCCGTGACCAGATGGACCGCTATGGTGAGATTTACACAACTTACAAGATGATTTTGGATGCTATTCGTAAGGTACCTACTGCCACTGTTCTTCTTAATGGAGACAGTCCACTTTTCTACAAGCCAGCTATTCCAAATCCTGTACAATATTTTGGTTTTGACTTGGAAAAAGGCCCAGCCCAGCTGGCTCACTATAATACAGAAGGAATTCTCTGTCCTGACTGCCAAGGTATCCTCAAATACGAGCACAATACCTATGCAAACTTGGGTGCCTATATCTGTGAAGGTTGTGGATGTAAACGTCCTGATTTAGACTATCGCTTGACAGACTTGGTTGAGTTGACCAACAATCGCTCTCGCTTTGTCATTGACGGACAAGAATATGGTATTCAAATCGGTGGTCTCTACAATATCTACAACGCCTTAGCTGCAGTTGCCATCGCCAGTTTCCTTGGTGCAGATTCACAACTAATCAAGCAAGGATTTGATAAGAGCCGTGCTGTCTTTGGACGCCAAGAAACCTTCCATATCGGTGACAAGGAATGTACCCTCGTCTTGATTAAAAATCCAGTCGGTGCAACTCAAGCTATCGAAATGATTAAACTAGCACCTTATCCATTTAGCCTATCTGTCCTCCTTAACGCTAACTATGCAGACGGCATTGACACCAGCTGGATCTGGGATGCTGATTTTGAACAAATCACTGACATGGACATTCCCGAAATCAACGCTGGCGGTGTTCGCCATTCTGAAATTGCTCGTCGTCTCCGAGTGACAGGCTATCCAGCTGATAAAATCACTGAAACAAGTAGTCTGGAACAAGTTCTTATGACCATTGAGAACCAAGACTGCAAGCATGCTTATATTCTGGCTACCTATACTGCTATGCTGGAGTTCCGCGAACTGCTGGCTAGTCGTCAGATTGTTAGAAAGGAGATGAACTAATGGTTTATACTTCACTTTCCTCAAAAGCTGGCAATTACCCCTATCAGCTCAACATTGCCCACCTCTACGGTAACCTCATGAATACCTATGGGGACAATGGAAACATCCTCATGCTCAAGTATGTGGCTGAAAAGCTAGGAGCCCATGTGACGGTTGACATCGTTTCTCTCCATGATGACTTTGATGAAAATCACTACGACATTGCCTTTTTCGGTGGCGGTCAAGACTTTGAACAAAGTATTATTGCAGACGACCTACCTTCTAAAAAAGAGAGCATTGACAACTACATCCAAAACGACGGTGTGGTTCTCGCTATCTGTGGTGGTTTCCAACTATTGGGTCAATATTATGTTGAAGCTTCAGGCAAACACATCGAAGGGCTAGGGGTTATGGGCCACTACACACTCAACCAGACCAATAACCGTTTTATCGGTGACATCAAGATTCACAATGAAGATTTCAATGAAACCTACTATGGATTTGAGAATCATCAGGGCCGTACCTTCCTCTCTGACGACCAAAAACCACTGGGACAGGTTGTCTATGGAAATGGAAACAACGAAGAAAAGGTCGGCGAAGGGGTTCATTATAAGAATGTCTTTGGTTCTTACTTCCACGGGCCTATCCTCTCTCGCAATGCCAATCTTGCTTATCGCCTAGTCACTACTGCCCTCAAGAAGAAATATGGTCAGGACATTCAACTCCCTGCTTATGAGGACATCCTCAGCCAAGAAATCGCTGAAGAATACAGCGACGTCAAAAGCAAGGCTGACTTTTCTTAAACCAAGGAAAACTCTATCAAAGAACTCCGCCATCATGTCGGAGTTCTTTTTGTCTTTTCTTTTACCCTTCTCTCTTGCATTTTCTCTCTTTTTTTGCCAAAATAGAGGGGTAGAAAGAAGGTAGCATATGTCTAAATTACAACAAATCGTAACATATCTTGAATCAGAAAAACTAGACGTCGCTGTCGTATCTGACCCCGTCACAATCAATTACCTCACTGGCTTTTACAGTGATCCCCATGAACGCCAGATGTTCCTTTTTGTCCTAGCGGATCAGGAACCCCTCCTCTTTGTCCCAGCCCTTGAAGTGGAGCGTGCTACTAGCACTGTTTCCTTCCCAGTTGTGGGCTATGTGGATTCTGAAAATCCATGGCAAAAAATGAAACATGCTCTTCCACAACTTGACTTCAAACGTGTCGCTGTTGAGTTTGACAATCTCATCTTGACAAAATATCATGGTTTAAAAACCGTTTTTGAAACTGCTGAGTTTGAAAATCTCACACCTCATATCCAACGCATGCGCCTCATCAAATCAGCTGACGAAGTGCAAAAAATGATGGTTGCAGGTCTCTATGCGGACAAGGCTGTTAAAGTGGGGTTTGACAATATTTCTCTTGATAAGACTGAGACAGATATCATCGCCCAAATCGACTTTGCCATGAAACGTGAAGGCTATGAAATGAGTTTTGATACCATGGTCTTGACTGGTGATAATGCTGCAAATCCACACGGTATTCCAGCAGCTAATAAGGTTGAAAATGATGCTCTTCTCCTCTTTGACCTCGGTGTTCTGGTCAACGGCTATGCTTCAGATATGACTCGTACAGTCGCTGTTGGTAAACCAGACCAATTCAAGAAAGATATTTATAACTTGACTCTTGAAGCCCAACAAGCTGCTCTTGACTTTATCAAACCAGGTGTGACTGCCCATGAAGTGGACCGCGCTGCCCGTGAGGTCATCGAAAAAGCTGGTTACGGTGAATACTTCAACCACCGTCTCGGTCACGGTATCGGTATGGATGTCCATGAATTCCCATCTATCATGGAAGGAAACGACATGGTCATCGAAGAAGGCATGTGCTTCTCTGTTGAACCAGGTATCTATATCCCTGGTAAAGTTGGTGTCCGTATTGAAGACTGCGGTGTTGTTACCAAGGATGGCTTTGACCTCTTTACAAGTACCAGCAAAGACTTGCTTTATTTTGATTAATATTCATCTAATACTCAATGAAAATCAAAGTGCAAACTAGGAAGCTAGCCGCAGGTTGCTCAAAACACTGTTTTGAGGTTGCATATAAGACTGATGAAGTCAGCTCAAAACACTGTTTTGAGGTTGTGGATAGAACTGACGAAGTCAGTAACCATATCTATGGCAAGGCGACGTTGACGCGGTTTGAAGAGATTTTCGAAGAGTATAAAATCTTCCCACAATAAAACGCATAGTATTGAACACCTGATACTATGCGTTTTTCTTATTTGAAAGACTTTTGACTCAGCCTCTTTACTTAATCTTCTTGATACTTTGACTAAGGATAAATCCTACAATCATCCCTACCATATTTTGCATGAAATTTGGTAGGATTTCTGGTAGAGCTGCTGCCCAGCCATTCATCAAAGTTGAACCCAAGGCGTAGCCCCCTACCATGGCAATCGTTGCTAAGATAAGCCCTAACCACTGAGTTTTTCCTTTAAATCCTGCGAAAAATCCCTGCAAGCCATGGTTGATCAAGCTAAAGAACATCCACTGAGGATAGCCTGATAAGAGGTCAATCAAGAAACCTGCTAATCCTCCGACTACCGCTCCTTCACGACTACCAAAGTAGAAGGCCGCAAAGAAGACACCCGCATCTAAAAGAGTTAAAATGCCTGTCGGTGTCGGAATTTTTAAGAAATAGCCTAGAACCACAGAGAGGGTGGTTAATAGGGATACAAGGGCGATTTTAGTTGTTTTGGTTTGCTTCATATTGTCTTACTCCATACTGATCTGCTTGTGCAATGGCACGGTAAACGAAAGCCTTAGAGCTTTCTACTGCTGGTAAAAGTTCATCACCTTTGACTAGGTGACTGGCAATGCTAGAGGCAAAGGTACAACCTGCACCAGCATTTTGCCCTTGAATGACGGGATTTTCTAGGACTGTAAAGGTTTGTCCGTCATAAAAGACATCCATAGCCTTGTCCTGACTAAGGCGATTGCCTCCCTTGATAATGACTGCTGGCGCTCCTAAGTCATGCAATTTCTGTGCTGCAGTTTTCATATCTTCAAGGGTTTTAATCTCTTGATCTGCTAGTAATTCTGCTTCAGGAAGATTAGGCGTAATTACACTAACATGAGGGAAAAAGCGAATCAACTCTTGGCAGAGTTCACTAACTGCTACGTCGTGCGTTTCCTTGCATACCAAGACAGGATCCAGAACCACAGGCACTCCTGGGCGTTTCTTGATAAAGTCCAATGCCTTCTCAGCCACACTGACAGTTGGTAAAAGACCAATCTTAATCCCTGCAAATTCCACATCACGCAAGCTATCTAATTCATGTTGAAAAATGGTATCGTCAGTTGGAAAGACTTCAAATCCTTTTTCTGTCAAGGCTGTCAAACAAGTCACTGCTACAAAGCCATGCAAGCCGTTCAAGGTATAAGTAGCCAAATCAGCTGACAAACCACCACCACTAAAAATATCATTTCCAGAAAGTGCTAAAATACGATTATTCTTCATAACGAATCTCCTTTAAATATAAACCATTTGGTGCTGCAGTGGGACCTGCAAGTTGCCTGTCCTTTTTCTCCAAAATCAAGTCAATCTGCTCTACTGGCATTCGATTATTTCCGATTTTGAGCAGTGTCCCCACCATATTACGAATCTGCTTATACAAGAAACCATTTCCTGAAAAGGTAAAGGTCAAAAATTGGCCTGTCTCATCAACCCTAAGACTAGCTTCTGTAATAGTACGAACCTTATCTTCTACACTAGTCCCAGAGGCTGTAAAGCCAGTGAAATCATGGGTTCCTTCTAGCTTTTTGATTGCAATCTGCATGCGTTCCACATCGAGTGGGTAGGGAAAGTGAGTGGCATAGTGACGGCGCATAGGGTCCTTGGGACGTCCTCTATCCACAATAAACTCATAGGTCTTGCTATGCTTGGCATAACGACAATGAAAATCATCTGACACAAGCTCAATTGAAATCACATCAATATCTTCAGAGGACTGGGTGTCAAGAGCAAAGCGAAGTTTCTCCTCATTCATTTGATAAGGCAGGTCAAAATGAATCACCTGTCCCAGGGCATGAACCCCACTATCTGTCCTACCAGCACCGTGAACAGTAATACCTTGCCCCTTATTTAACCTGGTCAAGGTTTTTTCAATTTCTTCCTGAACACTACGCGCATGAGGCTGGCGCTGAAAACCAGCAAAGGCGTAACCATCATAGGAAATAGTTGCTTTATATCTCGTCATAACTTCTATTTTATCAAGAAATTAATCTGTAGACAAGGTTCTAAAACAAATACTGTCTGGGTACAAAATTCACAAAAAGAAAAACTTAGGAAACCAATCC
>NZ_AICU01000075.1:0-37310 GCF_000257865.1 Streptococcus mitis SK575
CAGTAAATACTTTTATTCTGTTCTATCCATGAAACCAACATACTTACGTTTCAATAGGTAACCTTCCAATTGTTTGATTCCTTCAATACCTGTAGAGATAATGATCAAAAGACTAGTTCCTCCAAAAGCAACTGCTTCTGAAAGTCCGAAAACATCTTTTGCTACGATCGGTAAAATAGAAATCACACCAAGGAAGAGGGAACCAACAGTTGCAAGACGACGAAGAAGTTTAGACATATATTCTTCTGTACCTTTACCAGGACGAACTCCGTGGATATAGGCGCCGCTCTTTTGTAGGTTCTCTGCCGCTTTTTCAGGATTAATCTGTACAAACGTATAGAAGAACGTAAAAAGAATAATCAACAAAGCATACATGGCAATACCAGTTGGTGAAGTTGTTGCCAGCATTTCTTGTGCTGTTCTTACCCAAGCCCAATCATGACCTGTAGCGCTTAAAAACTGAAGAATAGCCGCAGGCGCTGCAGTAATCGAACTTGCAAAGATAACAGGGATAACTCCAGCAGGGTTTACCTTCAAAGGAAGGTAAGAGCTAGATGGAGCACCTTGTGCAACCTTAGTATATTGGATTGGAATTTTGTATTCTGCCTGTTGAACATAAGTTGTAAAATAAATGATCAACAATACAGTAATAATCAAAATGATTACGAAAATGATAGATGAGTTGATACGGCTACTTGGGACGTTCACAAAGTAGTCCACATAGATACCCTGAATCATCTCTGGAATTGAGGCAACAATCCCGGCAAAGATAATCATAGAAACACCATTTCCGTATCCCTTATCTGTAATTTGCTCTCCCAACCAAGTCACAATCATGCTACCAGCTGTTAAGATGATACCAATCATGATAAAGACTTGTGGTGTAAGAGCTGTTTTCAACAATTGAGCTCCAGCCAAAGTATTAAAACCAGCTGTAATCCCGATAGATTGCACAAAAGCAAGAACTAGAGCAATATAACGAGTAGCTTGATTTAATTTTCTTCGACCTACTTCCCCTTGTTTACCCCACTCTACAAATTTGGGTAAAATATCCATTTGCAAGAGTTGGACAACGATAGAGGCCGTAATGTAGGGACTAACACCAAGAGCAAAAACTGAGAAGTTTTTCATGGCATTCCCTGACACCAAGCTCAACATGTTTAAGAAGGATAATCCACTTAAAGCATTCAAGCTATTGGCATTCACACCAGGAACTGTAATACTAGTTCCGATACGAAAGACCAAAACGATAAAAATTGTAAATAAAATTTTTGATCGAACCTGCTTGACTTTAAGAGCTTCTCTTAATAATTTAAAAAACATAGGTCACCTCTCTTAGATGACTTCTACTGAACCACCTTTAGCAGTGATAGCTTCTTCAGCTGATTTAGAGAATTTAGCTGCTTTCACAGTCAATTTCTTAGTCAACTCACCGTTACCAAGAATTTTAATACCTGATTTTTCAGCTTTAACAATTCCTGCTTCGATAAGAACAACTGGAGTAACTTCAGCACCATCTTCAAAGACGTTCAATTGGTCAAGGTTCACAATTGCGTATTCTTTAGCGTTGATGTTAGTGAATCCACGTTTTGGAAGACGACGGAACAATGGAGTTTGTCCACCTTCAAAACCAAGGCGAACTCCGCCACCGCTACGAGCTTTTTGACCTTTTTGACCACGACCAGATGTTTTACCGTTACCTGATGAAGTACCACGACCAACGCGGTTACGTACTTTACGAGAACCTTCTGCAGGTTTCAATTCATGAAGTTTCATTTTTATTTTCTCCTCTTTTGTAAAATGCTAGCGCCGATAAGGGAGAAAAGGTTGTCTCCCCCATCAACTCGCCTATACGACGTCATCATAGATGACTATATCTAGTTTTAGGGGATGGTATAGTGCACATCCCCTAAAAATTCATTAGTTTACTTCTTCAACTGTTACCAAGTGAGATACTGCTGTGATCATACCACGGATAGCAGCGTTGTCTTCTTTAATAACAGAGCTGTTCAATTTGCCAAGTCCAAGTGCTACAACAGTTTTACGTTGTGATGGAATGCGTCCGATTGGAGACTTAGTCAAAGTAATTTTAATTTGAGCCATTTTATCCCCTTTCTTATGCCAAATCAGAAACTGAAATACCACGAAGGGCAGCAACTTCTTCAGCGCGTTTCAATTGTTTCAAACCTTCAACAGTTGCACGAACAATGTTGATTGGAGTGTTAGAACCAAGTGATTTAGATGTAATATCTGCCACACCTGCCAATTCCACAACGGCACGAACTGCACCACCAGCGGCAACTCCAGAACCTTCTACAGCAGGTTTCAACAATACTTTAGCTCCACCGAATTCTGAAAGAACTTCGTGTGGGATTGTTGTTCCAACCATAGGAACTTCGATCAAGTTTTTCTTAGCATCATCTACTGCTTTACGGATTGCTTCTGGAACTTCTTGAGCTTTACCAGTACCAAATCCTACGCGACCGTTGTGGTCACCAACAACAACAAGAGCTGCGAAACGAAGACGACGTCCACCTTTAACAACTTTTGTAACACGGTTGACAGCAACTACGCGTTCTTCTAATTCAACTGCATTGTCTTTAAATGCCATTTTCTAGTGTCCTCCTATTAGAATTTCAATCCGTTTTCACGAGCTGCATCAGCCAAAGCTTTCACACGTCCGTGATATAGATATCCACCGCGGTCGAACACCACTTCTGAAATACCTTTAGCGTTTGCACGTTCTGCAACGAGTTTACCGACAGCAACGGCTTGTTCAGTTTTAGTTCCTTTTGAAACTTCTTTGTCAAGAGTTGAAGCACTTGCGAGCGTTACACCCGCTACGTCATCAATCACTTGAGCGTAGATGCCTGTATTAGAACGGAATACGTTCAAACGTGGGCGATCAGCAGTTCCAGAGAGTTTTCCGCGAACGCGACGGTGGCGTTTTTGGCGGAGTTTGTTTTTATCTGGTTTTGAAATCACAGTTTTCACCTCTTTAGTTTTAAATCGTGTGCTATGCACAAAGTTGGAAAATAGGTTGGTGGTTGAGAATCAACCACTCAACATTATTTACCTGTTTTACCTTCTTTACGGCGAACGAATTCACCAACGTAACGGATACCTTTACCTTTATATGGTTCTGGTGAACGAAGGCTACGTACGTAAGCAGCTGTTTGACCAACTACTTCTTTTGAAATTCCGCTAACAACGATTGTTGTTGGGTTTGGAAGTTCAAAAGTAATTCCTTCTGGAGCTTCAACTTCGTCTGGATGAGATTTACCAACAGCCAAAACAAGTTTAGATCCTTGAAGTTGTGCACGGTAACCAACCCCGCGCATTTCAAGTTCTTTCTTGAATCCTTCTGATACACCAATAACCATGTTGTTCAAAAGGGCACGAGTAGTTCCGTGGATAGTTTTCATTTCTTTTGAATCGTTTGGACGGTGAAGAGTTACTTCAGTACCTTCCACACGGATTTCAATATCTTTTGAGAACTCACGAGTAAGTTCTCCTTTAGGTCCTTTTACAGTTACAACGTTGTCATTGTTAGTGATTTCTACACCAGCAGGCAACACGATAACTTTATTACCAATACGTGACATGTTTATTTTCTCCTGTTAGATTGTCAGGCCAGAACGGCCAGTTTTCACGGGGTTAAATCGATTCCTCGATTTAAAGGAACATTTAGGTTTCAATTTCAAAGTGAATCTAGGCATCATCTCGCAGGCATAACTTTGGGTTAGGCAAGAGACGATAACGAAGAGTCACAAAGAAATTGGGAGCTAAATATTACCAAACGTAAGCGATAACCTCACCACCAACATTCTTTTGGCGTGCTTCTTTATCAGTAAGCAAACCTTCAGAAGTTGAAAGGATAGCAATTCCAAGTCCGTTAAGAACTTTTGGAAGGTCTTCACGTTTTTTGTAGACACGAAGTCCTGGTTTAGAAACACGTTTCAAGTTAGTGATAACTTTTTCACCGTTTGGTCCGTATTTAAGGAATACACGGATGATGCCTTGTTTGTCATCTTCGATGATTTCAACGTTTTTTACAAAACCTTCGCGTTTAAGGATTTCAGCAATCCCTTTTTTGATGTTTGATGCAGGTACTTCAAGTACTTCGTGTTTAGCTTGGTTAGCGTTACGAATACGAGTTAGGAAGTCTGCGATTGGGTCAGTCATAACCATTTTGTTTTTCTCCTCTTACTAGTAGTTTGCAAGTTGCACTTGCTAGTTAATACATGATACAAAGAGCGTAACAGCAAAAGCAAAAATAGGCAATTTGATGCAGGAGCGATGCTCCAAAGAAAATTGGTCTTTTTTGCCAAAGCTGTAGCTCGTGTTCAAATTGGCAAGCCCAACTGAACCCGGGCTAAACTCTGTGTGAAAAAGATAAACTTTCCTATAAACTTCAGTTTCTTCGTCAAGTTTCCTATTTTCACTTAGAGTTTTGACGCCCTTGATATCTTAAATTACCAAGATGCTTTTGTTACACCAGGAATTTGTCCTTTGTAAGCTAATTCACGGAAGCAAACACGGCAAAGTTTAAATTTGCGGTAAACTGAATGTGGACGACCACATTTTTCACAACGAGTATAAGCTTGAGTAGAGAACTTCGCTGGACGTTTGTTCTTAGCAATCATTGATTTTTTAGCCATTAGATTTACCTCCTATATTATTTTGCAAAAGGCATTCCAAGGCCTGTAAGCAATGCACGTGACTCTTCGTCAGTGTTAGCAGTTGTTACGATAACGATGTCAAGACCACGAGTTTTGTCAACGTCATCGAAGTTGATTTCTGGGAAAATCAATTGTTCTTTCACACCAAGTGTGTAGTTTCCGCGTCCATCAAATGATTTTGTTGGAACACCGTGGAAGTCACGTACACGTGGAAGTGAAACTGAAACCAATTTATCCAAGAATTCGTACATACGTTCACCACGAAGGGTAACTTTTGCACCGATCGCAACACCTTCACGAAGACGGAAGCCGGCGATTGATTTTTTAGCTTTAGTGATAAGTGGTTTTTGACCTGAGATAAGTGCCAATTCTTCAGCAGCTTTTTCAAGGCTTTTAGCGTTTGATACCGCTTCACCAACACCCATGTTCAAAACGATCTTATCTACTTTAGGCACAGCCATCACTGATGAGTAGTTGAATTGTTCTGTCAAAGCAGGAACTACTTCATTAAGATATTTTTCTTTTAAACGATTTGCCATTATACTTCTCCTTTCCTTCGTGATTAATCAAGCACTTCGCCTGATTTTTTGTTGTAGCGAACTTTTTTACCGTCTACAAATTTGTAACCAACACGACCAGCTACACCATTTTTGTCCAAAACTTGAACGTTTGATACGTGGATAGCTGCTTCTTTCTCGATGATACCACCTTGAGGAAGCTCGTTAGTTGGACGTTGGTGTTTCTTAACGATGTTAACACCTTCAACGATAACTTTGTTTACTTTTGGAAGGGCAGTAAGGACAACAGCTTCTGTTCCCTTATCTTTACCAGCGATTACGCGAACTTTGTCGCCTTTTTTTACAAACATTAGGTTTCTCCTTGATTTTTCTTACGCCCATAAGGGCACCCTGGAGGTAAATCCAGGGGACTAGTTTGTTTCTAAAAATTAAAGTACTTCTGGAGCAAGTGACACGATCTTCATGAAGCCACCTTCACGCAATTCACGTGCAACTGGGCCAAAGATACGTGTTCCGCGAGGAGTTTTGTCTTCACGGATGATAACTGCTGCGTTTTCGTCAAATTTGATGTATGAACCATCAGCACGACGAGCACCTGATTTAGTACGAACGATAACTGCTTTAACAACGTCACCTTTTTTAACCGCACCACCAGGAGTAGCTTGTTTTACAGATGCCACGATAACATCACCGATGTTTGCAAATTTACGTCCTGAACCACCAAGAACTTTGATAGTCAAGATTTCGCGAGCACCGCTGTTGTCTGCGACTTTCAAACGAGTTTCTGTTTGAATCATTTCAGTTTTCTCCTTTCAGGTTTGATTAGATGATGACCGCTTCTTCAACAACTTCTACAAGACGGAAACGTTTTGTAGCTGAAAGCGGGCGAGTTTCCATGATACGTACGATATCGCCTTCTTTGGCAACATTGTTTTCATCATGAGCTTTGTATTTTTTAGAGTAGTTAATACGTTTACCATAGACTGGGTGGTTACGTTTTGTTTCAACTACAACTGTGATTGTCTTGTCCATTTTGTCAGATACAACACGTCCAACAAGAACTTTACGATTATTGCGTTCCATTGAAATTTCTCCTTCCCTAGTCTATTATTTCGCTTCAGATTGAACTGTTTTGATACGAGCGATTTGTTTTTTAACTTCTTTCAAGCGAGCTGTTTGTTCCAATTGACCAGTAGCAGCTTGGAAACGAAGTTCAAACAATTCTTTTTTCAATTCGTTTTCGCGCTTCGCGAGTTCTTCTTGAGAAAGACCACGAAGTTCTTTAACAAATTCTTTTACTTCATTAAGTTTCATGCCTTCTCCTTATTCTGCTTCACGTTTTACGAATTTACATTTAACTGGCAATTTGTGGCTAGCAAGACGAAGCGCTTCGCGTGCAATCTCTTCAGATACACCAGCGATTTCGAACATCACTTTACCACGTTTAACTGGTGCTACCCAACCTTCAGGTGCCCCTTTACCAGATCCCATACGCACACCGATAGCTTTAGCAGTGTATGATTTGTGTGGGAAGATTTTAATCCAAACTTTACCACCACGTTTCATGTAACGAGTCATGGCGATACGAGCAGCTTCGATTTGGCGGTTAGTGATCCAGTGGCTAGTTGTAGCTTGAAGACCGTATTCACCGAATGCTACTTCTTTTCCACCTTTTGCTTCACCGCGCATTTTTCCACGGAATTCACGACGGTGTTTAACACGTTTAGGTACTAACATTGGTTATTTACCTCCTTTAGTGTTTTTGCGAGCTGGAAGAACTTCACCACGGTAGATCCATACTTTAACACCAAGTTTACCGTATGTAGTATCTGCTTCTTCCCAAGCGTAATCGATATCTGCACGAAGTGTGTGAAGTGGAACAGTTCCTTCAGAGTATCCTTCAGCACGGGCGATATCTGCACCGTTCAAACGACCTGATACTTGAGTTTTGATTCCTTTAGCTCCAGCACGCATTGCACGTTGGATTGCTTGTTTTTGTGCACGACGGAAAGCAACACGTTGCTCCAATTGACGAGCAATACCTTCACCTACAAGGTGAGCATCCAAATCAGGTTGTTTGATTTCGATGATGTTGATGTGTACTTGTTTTCCAGTCAATTTGTTAAGTTTTGCACGGAGTGCATCAACGTTAGCACCACCTTTACCGATTACCATACCTGGTTTAGCAGTGTGAAGTGAAACGTTAACTTTGTTTACTGCGCGTTCGATTTCAATAGTTGAAACTGCTGCGTCAGCAAGTTCTTTTTGAACGAATTTACGGATTGCAAGATCTTCATGAAGGTAATCCGCGTATTCTTTTTCAGCATACCATTTGGCATCCCAATCACGGATGATGCCGACACGCATACCAATTGGATGTACTTTTTGACCCACGATTTTACCTCCTTATTTTTCTGCAACAGCTACAGTGATGTGAGCTGTACGTTTGTTGATTGGCGAAGCTGAACCTTTCGCACGTGGACGGAAACGTTTCATAGTTGGTCCTTCGTTTGCGAATGCTTCAGATACTACCAAGTTAGCTTTATCCAAACCAAAGTTGTTTTCAGCGTTAGCTACAGCTGAGTTCAAAACTTTCAAGATGATTTCAGCAGCTTTGTTTGGAGTGAATGTCAAGATTGCGATTGCATCGGCTACGCTTTTACCACGGATGTTATCAAGAACAAGACGTGATTTACGAGGTGAAACACGTACTGTACGAGCCATTGCTTTAGCTGAAGTAATTTCTGCCATTTATGTTCTCCTTATTTTCTACGTGTTTTCTTGTCGTCTGCAGCGTGACCTTTGTAAGTACGAGTTGGTGCAAATTCACCAAGTTTGTGACCTACCATGTCTTCTTGGATGTAAACAGGTACGTGTTTACGTCCGTCATAAACTGCAATAGTGTAACCAATGAAACTTGGGAAGATCGTTGAACGACGTGACCAAGTTTTAATAACTTTTTTCTTTTCGTCGTTAGCTTGAGCTTCAACTTTTTTCATCAAATGCTCATCGACGAAAGGTCCTTTTTTAAGACTGCGTCCCATTTTTATATTTTCTCCTTTAAATGTTGTACCACAGCGGCTTGCGCTCACATGGAGCGCTACCGAGCTGGCGGATTTACTAGTTGCTTAAGCGACTAGTTTAATATTATTTCTCGTTGCGACGACGAACAATAAGTTTGTCAGATTTCGCTTTCTTGTTACGAGTTTTAAGACCAAGAGCAGGTTTGCCCCATGGAGTAGATGGTGCTTTACGACCAACTGGTGCTTTACCTTCACCACCACCGTGTGGGTGATCGTTAGGGTTCATTACAGAACCACGAACTGTTGGGCGAATACCTTTCCAACGGCTACGTCCTGCTTTACCAAGGTTTACAAGTCCGTGTTGTTCGTTTCCGACAACACCAACTGTAGCACGGCAAGTTCCAAGAATCATACGAACTTCACCTGATTGAAGACGAACAAGAACGTATTTACCTTCAGAACCCAATACTTGAGCAGATGCACCAGCAGCACGTACCAATTCACCACCACGACCTGGTTTCAACTCGATGTTGTGGATCAAAGTACCAACTGGGATGTTAGCAAGTGGAAGAGCGTTTCCGACTTTGATATCTGCTTCTGGACCTGAAACGATACGTTGACCAACTTCAAGACCTTTTGGAGCGATGATGTATGCTTTCACACCGTCAGTGTAGTGTACAAGAGCGATGTTTGCAGAACGGTTTGGATCGTACTCGATTGTTTTAACAACTGCTTCAACGTTGTCTTTGTTACGTTTGAAGTCAACCAAGCGGTAGAAACGTTTGTGTCCACCACCTTGGTGACGAACTGTGATACGACCGTTGTTGTTACGACCAGCCTTGCTCTTCAATGCAACAAGCAATGATTTTTCAGGAGTGCTTGTTGTGATTTCAGCGAAATCCAAAGAAGTCATATTACGGCGACCGTTTGTTGTTGGTTTATAAACACGAATTCCCACGATATTTCCTCCTTAGATTATTCAGCTTCAGCAGCAAACAACTCGATTGCTTTAGAATCAGCTGTAAGTGTGATGATAGCTTTTTTAGTTTTGTTAGTAAAACCAGTGTAACGTCCAACACGTTTAGCTTTTGGTTTTACGTTGATTGTGTTAACGTTGGCAACTTTAACACCTTCGAAAGCAGCTTCAACAGCTTGCTTGATCAAAAGTTTGTGTGCACGAGTGTCAACTTCAAATACATATTTTCCTGCTTCAAGTTGAGCCATTGAGCTTTCAGTGATGACAGGTTTTTTGATAACATCATACAAATTCATTATGCAAGAACCTCCTCGATTTTAGAGATAGCTGCTTGAGTAACAAGAAGTTTGTCACTATTTGCGATGTCAAGAACACTTGCAGTTGTAGCAGTCGCAACTTTCACGTTTGGAAGGTTACGAGCTGAGAGAGCTGCGAATTCGTTTCCTTCTTCAAGAATAACAAGGACTTTAGAATCGATGCTCAAAGCTGCAAGAACTTTTGCAAATTCAGCAGTTTTTGGAGCTGTAAATTCAAGAGAATCAACGGCTACAAATTTATTTTCAGCAACTTTTTCTGAGTAAACAGATTTAAGCGCAAGGCGACGAACTTTTTGAGGAAGTTTGTACGCATAGCTACGTGGAGTTGGTCCGAAGACGATTCCACCACCACGCCATTGTGGAGAGCGGATAGAACCTTGACGAGCACGTCCAGTTCCTTTTTGACGCCATGGTTTGCGTCCGCCACCTGAAACAGCTGAGCGGTTTTTAACTGCGTGAGTTCCTTGACGAAGGCTAGCACGTTGGCTGATGATCACATCAAACACAACAGATTCATTTGGTTCGATACCAAAGATTGCATCATTAAGAACAACTTCGCCCGCTTGTTTACCAGTTTGGTCGAATAATGTTACATTTGCCATTTTGACTGTATTCCCCTTTCCTTATTATTTACCAGCTTTAACTGCTGATTTGATAGTGATAAGAGATTTCTTAGCACCTGGTACGTTACCTTTGATAAGGATAACGTTCTTTTCTGGAACAACTTGTACAACTTCAAGGTTTTGAATTGTTACACGGTCGCCACCCATACGTCCTGCAAGGTTTTTACCTTTGAATACGCGGTTAGGTGCAACAGGTCCCATAGAACCTGGACGACGGTGGTAACGAGAACCGTGAGCCATTGGTCCACGTGATTGTCCGTGGCGTTTGATAACACCTTGGAAACCTTTACCTTTAGAAGTACCAGTTACGTCAACAACGTCTCCAGCTGCGAATGTTTCAACTGTGATTTCAGCACCAACTTCCAAGCCTTCAACGTTTTTGAATTCACGAATGAAGCGCTTAGGAGCCGTGTTAGCTTTCGCTACATGTCCTTTAGCAGGTTTGTTGCTCAATACTTCGCGTTTATCATCGAAACCAACTTGGATAGCGTTGTATCCGTCTGTTTCAACAGTTTTAACTTGAAGAACAACGTTTGGAGTTGCTTCAATAACTGTTACAGGGATCAATTCGCCAGCTTCAGTGAAGATTTGAGTCATTCCCACTTTTTTCCCTAAGATTCCTTTTGTCATGAGAAAATAGTTCCTTTTCTATATTTTTTATTCAAAAAGTTTTTAACGAGCGTTTTTTATGCTCAAATATCAAACTTTAGATTAAAGTTTGATTTCTACGTTTACACCACTTGGAAGATCCAATTTCATCAAAGCATCAACTGTTTTTTGAGTTGGGTTAACGATATCGATCAAACGTTTGTGTGTACGCATTTCAAATTGTTCGCGAGAGTCTTTGTATTTGTGAGTCGCACGAATGATTGTGTAGAGGCTACGTTCAGTTGGAAGTGGGATTGGACCCGCAACTTGTGCACCTGTACGAGTAGCTGATTCTACGATTTTTGCAGCCGCTGTATCAAGCGTACGATGTTCGTAAGCTTTCAAACGGATACGGATTTTTTTGTTTGCCATCTTTTTCTCCTTTTCGTCTATTTAAGATAATAGGCTAGCTCCACAAGAAAACCGACGCGGTGTTGCGTGGCAATGCAACCGAGCGTGTCGCAACCTCTTGCATCAAAGCTAAAGCTGTAATTTACAGCACCATAATAGAATAACACAAAGCCCCTGCGATTGCAAGGGATTTGTTGCTGTTTTTTAAATTTTTTAACATGAAAATGTTTTCTTTTTTGATAGGTCATTTATTTAACTATTTTATGGAAGAAAGTTAATCTCTCTTCACCTGTTCATAGCTTTCTTTTCCATCATTGAGTTTGTCCCAAATCACTACTTGCCCACTTTTGAGAGATTTTTGCACATCGATAATTCGTTGATTGGACGAACCTCGAAACTGGAGCATGAGATTTCTCTTAGTTCGGTCGTATCGTCCATCGACAAGAATGTCAATCAATGATAAGAGTTCCAGTTTATCTGGGGTCTCCAACATCATTTCTTCCCATGTATAGCCCGTCCATGACCAGACGTCCTTGTCTGGCAATTCCTTTCGAATGCGCTTAACGAGCGGCAAAAGAATACCCGTATTGAGAAAGGGCTCCCCTCCCAGCAAGGTCAAGCCTTGAACATAAGGTTGAGCGAGATCTGCCATGATCTGTTCTTCTAATCCTGCTGTATAGGGAATGCCAGCATTAAAAGACCAAGTCGCAACATTATAACATCCCTCGCAGTGAAACATACAGCCTGATACATAGAGAGAGTTACGCACGCCTTCTCCATCTACAAAGTTAAAGGCCTTGTAGTCAATGATACGACCTTGACTAAGTTCCTCGCTTTTCCATTCTTGTGGTTTTGGATTATTCATTCGCTACCTCTATCCAATAACGCTCGACTCCATTACGAGCATCCTCAAATATTCCACCATTTGCTAGAATGACTGCTCTACTAGCAGGATTATTCACACTACAGGTCACCAGAGCTTTCTTGATGTTCTTTTCCTTAGCGACTTGCAAGCCCTGACGGAGAGTTTCCTTAGCATAACTTTTCCCTCTTTCAGATGGACGAATAGAGTAGCCAATGTGGCCAGCATAATTCAGTAAATCCTCATTCAGCCTTAATCGCAGATTCAAAAATCCTAGAGCACGACCTATATCATCAAATGATACAAATTGAATAGAAGGAACACGATTTTCAGGCAAGTTTATTCCCATCTCTTTTTGCATATTTGTTTCCAACCACTCTTCATACACAAAGTTCTCTGTATCCCAAAATCCACCATCATGGGCTGATTGGCTCTTTTCAAACTCTGCCATCATGTCTAAAACTGTTTCTTTATCTGATAATCTTGGTCTGCGTAATTCCATCCTTACCTCCCACTATGAGAAAAGCGAGAGCTGACTCTCACTTTTATTTTTTCTTATTCTTATTTAAAAATTGTTCTCTGAGGTTGAGCAAGCGTTCTTTTTTACCAGCTCCACCTTTAGAGTGTTTCTCGTGATAACGGGTCACTTGTGCGCGACCCTTATCGTCTAATTGATATTTCCCCATCTCATTTCTTTCTAATTTGTTACTTGATGGCCAGCTATTTTAATCGTTGAGCCATTCATATGTTTGACACGCGCAGCGATTTCCTTGTGACGTCCATTAACCATCGGACGCGCTTGAGGATTACCTAGGTAGCCACAAGTTCGTTTGACCACATCTACTGTTTTAGGGTCGCTATTGCCACAGTTTGGACAAGCAAATCCTCTTTCAGTTGGTTCAAAATCCCCTTCAAAATCACACTTGTAGCAACGGTCAATCGGAGTATTGGTGCCTAGATAGCCTACACGGTCATAGGCATAGTCCCAGACAGCTTCCAAGGCCTTTGGATTTTGCTGAAGAACTGGATACTCACAGTAGTGGATAAAACCACCTGACGCACCTGCTTCTGGATAGACTTTCTCAAAGTCCAATTTTTCAAACGGTGTTGGATTTTTACGAACATCGTAGTGGAAAGAGTTAGTGTAGTATTCCTTATCTGTGATATCAGGAATAGAGCCGAACTTGTCTGTATCTAGTCGGCAGAAACGGTCTGTCAAGCTTTCGGACGGTGTTGAGTAGATAGAGAAATGGTAGCCATATTGGTCAGACCACTCTTCTACACGGCGTTTCATATCACGAATGATATCCAGCGTGAATTCCTTAGCATCTGGATTGCTTTCCCAGCTGTTACCAAAGAAAACAGTCGCTACTTCATACAAACCGATGTAACCCAGCGAAACGGTTGCGCGACGATTCTTAAAGAGCTGGTCAACACTTTCTTCTTTACCTAAACGATGGCCAAAAGCACCGTACTGATAAAGGATAGGAGCATTCGCTGACGTCGCCTCTTTAGTGCGTTCGACACGATAAACAAGAGCATCTTCAGCGATATTCATCCGCTCGTTGAAGATTTCCCAGAACTTATTCATGTCGCCCTCAGACTCAAGAGCAATACGAGGCAGGTTAACCGTCACAACACCCAGATTCATACGACCCGAATTGACTTCTACACCATTTTCATCCTTCCACCCTTGAAGAAACGAACGGCAACCCATAGGCACCTTAAAAGAACCTGTCAAGTCAACAATCTTATCGTAAGACAAGACGTCTGGGTACATCCGCTTGGTTGCACACTCAAGAGCCAACTGCTTAATGTCGTAGTTGGGAGTCCCTTCTTCCAAGTTAAGACCTCTTTTCAGAGTAAAAATCAGTTTAGGGAAGATAGCCGTACGATGTTCTGAACCGAGGCCCTTAATTCGAATGTTTAAGATAGCTTTTTGAATTTCACGTTCAAAACGACTAGTTCCTAGACCAAAGCCTAGAGAAGTAAAAGGTGTTTGTCCATTTGAAGTAAAGAGAGTGTTGATTTCATACTCGAGAGATTGCATGGCATCGTAGATGTCTTTTTGGGTTTTCTTCCAAGCATAATCTTCCCGTTTTTCAGGCAAGACCCATTCTTCTGCATCTTTGAGATGTTTTTGGTAATTCTTCTCTGCGTACGGCGCCAAAACTTCATCGATACGGTCGGCTGAACAGCCTCCATACTGGCTAGAAGCAACGTTGGCAATGATTTGGGAAATCTGAGCTGTCGCAGTCTGAATAGACTTGGGACTCTCTACCTCCGCATTCCCAATCTTAAAACCATTTTCCAACATACCTTTAAAATCAATCAAACAGCAGTTGGTCATAGGCGTATAGGGACTGTAGTCCAAATCGTGATAGTGGATATCCCCCTTTTGGTGGGCATTGGCTACGTGCTTAGGAAGCATTTGCAGTCCGATTGATTTCCCAACAATCCCTGCTGTCAAATCACGCTGAGTGTTAAAGACATCGCTGTCTTTATTGGCATTTTCGTTAACAACTGCCTGATCTTTATTGAGAAGCTTATGGATACTAAAGTTAATATCTGTCGCTTTTGAGCGCTCAAAATCCCTCTGTGTCCGGTAAGTAATATACTCCTCAGCCAGAGCATATTCTTTTGCTTCAAGGAGTTCATGTTCTACGATATTTTGGATTTCATAAATCTTAACTCCCTGCGGAAAACGACTATGAATTTCTGTGACAATTCGCTCGGTCAGAGCATTTAGGCGTTTTTCAACCAAGGGTGTCACATCCATAACCTTGTCAGCCGCCTTGTGGAGAGCCTTGTCAATCTTGTCCACATCAAATACAACACGTCTCCCATCTCGTTTTTCAACGAAGAGAGTTGGTAAGGTTATAATTTTTTCTTCTAGTGCAATCATATGCATGCTCTTTTCTAAAATGTTCTTTCTAAAATGTATTATACCACTCTAAAAAGAAAAATCAATATCTTGTGTTAAAAATCCTAAAATTTTTAAAAATACACAAGATATTGATTTAGTTATTTGATTTTATAGACTTTGAATTCTGAGTAATCTGTCTTTACTGGTTGGTAATTTTCTTTCAAAATTGTTTCCACTTCAGACCAGACTGCTACCTTATCGTTCACCACAATCACCTTAGGTTGTTTTTCTTTCAAGTCATTGAGTAGCTTATTCCGATTTTCCTCAGTTGCTGTATAGTGCATCGGGGACAAAATAGCCGATGGCGACAAGCGCTCACTCTTACGATAAAGAGTTGCAGTATCATCCCATGCATAGATAGCATCTTCCGTACTTGTCTCCTCTTTCACAAAATCAGCAAGACGATCACGTTCTTGATAAGGTACTGGATAAAGGACAAATCTCATCAAAAAAGGAACTGCCAAAAGATATAACAAAGTTAAAATGGGTAGGTAAAGATTTCCTTTAGTATAGCGATGCCAGAGACTAACAGGCTCTTCTCTGCGTCTTCTTCTAACGCTACGACCACTCTGTTGCCCCTTGATATTGGACACTAAAAGCAGAAGAAAGACAGGGAAAATGAGCATCAAACGGGATGCGTGTAGGGGATCCTGTGTAAAGAAAATCACTACCAAACCTAAAATTAGGAACAAACTCGCAGGCACCGAGATGACATATAGTTTAGAGGATTTAGATTGAAAGAGACCTAAAAAGATAAAAACCAAAACTCCCATGCCAAGAGCCAACAACCCGTAAAATAAAACATTTTCTAACAATGCCGAAACAGAAGTCAAACGAATGGAATGAATTGGATACAAAATTCCACTAATCGCATCCTCAAAACTTCCTGTTGCAACACTATAGTAAGCAGTTGGATAAAAGACCAGTGAGAAACCTAAAGCCACTGCAAGAAACTGATAAAATCCATGTGCAAAACGTCTATGCCCAATGTTAAAGACCAACAAGCCTAAACTCACTACAGCAATAAACAGGAGCGATGCCAAGGGAGCAAAGAAAAATCCACCCGCCAAAGCCAGCCCAATCCGTACAAATCCCTTATCATGGCTTGGATTGCTTAGGTAAGCAGCAACTAAACTAAAGGCCGCGAATAAGAAGGGAAGCGCTAAAAGAGTCGCATAACCTCCACCAAACGCAAGACCTGTAACTAGCATATAAAAAATAGTCACCAGTTGTCCAGCTTGGTCTCCTTGCTCTGTCAAGGTGTCTGCCGATCGAAAGAGGAAAAATCCTCCTGCTACCAAGGCTAACCACTCAAAAATGGCAAAGAAAAATCCGCCCTGAGTCACGTAAGTCAGCAAATAATAAAGCAAACCTTGACTTCCATAATAGTCGCTGTAAATCTTCCCTGTCTGATGAAGGGCCCAACCTGCATAAAAATCCTGCACTTCCTGTGCACTCATTAAATCGAGTAATAGCGGTACTCCTAGAGTTATCCCTGTTACAAGCGTACTCCATAGTAAAATTTTTACCAAAGGAAGACGACTTGATTCACGATAATGCGATTCTTGTTCGATTTGGTATTCTAGAGGTTCACGATTCTCCTGATAAACTTCTTCTACTCTACCATACACACTCATATCGTTTCTCCTATTCAATTTATCTGTCTTAGTATATCAAAAAGTCCTAGGATTGTCAGCTTGCGATGGGTGTTTGAGTGATTTTTTGTATAGTTTCACAAAGGTTTCAATTTCTCGAAATCGGTGTAAATGTGTCTGTTTAAATGTCATGATATAGTTCAATTCTTTCTGGGTCAGCATCTTTCCTCCTACATCTTCTTATTCGTAAAAGACAAGAAAAAGAGGACTGGTTTGTGTCCTCAGTCCTAGATTTCTTATAAGATAGGGGCGAATAACTGGGCGATTTCTTTTACAAGCTTTTGATACCAGCTATTTTTTATCGTATGAGGGAAAATTTCTTGCGATGCTGAAAAAATCTCTTGAAAATCTTTTTGAATCTCAGCGATTGATTCTGTTTTATATAGCAAGACTGCATTTTCATAGTGGTGAAGCAAACTTCTATAATCTAAGTTAATGGT
This sequence comes from Streptococcus mitis SK575, assembly GCF_000257865.1. GTDB lineage: Bacteria > Bacillota > Bacilli > Lactobacillales > Streptococcaceae > Streptococcus > Streptococcus mitis_CQ. The sequence continues at coordinate 17,022 of NZ_AICU01000075.1, forward strand.
CCCAACTGCAACAAAGTCCTTATCCACTAAGATTTGTTTACTGTGGATAAAGCCTGGACTATACTCAAAAATCCTTACTCCTGCTGACAACAAATCCGGATAGGCCCCTCTTGTGATGAGTTGGATTAATTTCTTATCTGGAATGAAAGGGGTCACAATACGGACATCAACACCCCTCATGGCCGCATTTTTAATACTCTCTGTTAAGTCATAGTCAATAATCAAATAGGGCGTTGTGATATAGACTGAATCAGTGGCCTGATTAATCAAACTTTGATAGACTTTTTTCCCTACCTGGGCACGGAAGATGGGCTTGGGTCCACTACCGTAAGGAATGCAGAGCCCTTGGCCAGAACAAGGCTGATTTTCCAAGTGATACTGGTCAAAATCGCTGATTTCCCCACGATTGATATACCAAGTCATCAAAAAGAGACGGGTGAGAGCCTTGACACCAAGACCATCTATGCGAATCCCACTGTCCTTCCAGTAGCCAAAGCGTTCTACATGATTGATGTACTCATCGGCTAAGTTAATGCCTCCTGTATAGGCTACCTGACCATCTATGACAAGGATTTTACGATGGTCCCGATTGTTGTAAGCCACCGTCAAGCGAGGAACCACCTTGTTAAATTTATGGGCTTCAATTCCTCGACTACGAAGTTGAATAGTATAGTCTCCAGGCAAAGTTGCCATACAGCCGATATCATCATAGAGCATCTTGATCTCTACACCTTGAGCTGCCTTTTGCTCTAGTATGTCTAGTATGCTATTCCACATCAGACCTTCTTCGACAATATAATACTCTAGAAAGATAAACTTTTCAGCTTTCTTGAGGTCTTCCAACATATATTGCCACATGCTTTCACCCGAAGAAAAGAATTGTGAGTCTGTTCGATCATAGACATCGGCGTTACTATCCATACTTAACAAAGATTTGATAACTCCGTAAGCCGCCTTATCCTCTTCCTTCAATTTCTGGCGGAGAGCTTTGCTATTATCCTCCCGAAAATGCATAGAACCAAGTTTGTCCAACTGCTTGATTTCTTTTTTGGATAATCGTCTTTCACCAAACATCAGATAGAGCAAGGGGCCAATGACCGGAACAAAAGTCACCACTAACCACATTACCTTGCTTTCAGGCGCCATGGAACGATTGACAATCGCTACGATAGTCGCCATACTCATGAAGATTAAGAGAACAACCCAAAGAATAGGGGCCATACGCCCTAAATAAAGAAAGAGACCAAAAACAAGACACAGTTCAAGCAGCATAATCGAAAGACTAAAACCATACTTGGACATCAATAATTGAAATTTTCTATATTTCATATCCCCTCCTTGATAGTTTGAATGATAAAAACAGGTAATTAAAACTAGTATAACTCAGGTATTCGGTAGAAGGCAAGTATTTATAATCATTTTTCTGAGCAAAAGCAAAAGAGACTAAAAAATCCAGTCTCCTTCTAGTCTATTTTGATAAAACAATGCGATCAGACGCTTCTCTATCCATATCGTCGATAATCATCTGACTGCCATTGATTGCATAAATCTTGACATCATCCCCAATCCCAATAATCATTCGTTGATTAGCGGCATCAAAGCTAACCTGCTTGATTTCTTGTTCCCCATCAGTTTCTACCTGTATCCAGGTGCCAGTTGTTCCAGTTACCACTAAAGTGATACGGTCTCCTTCGTCCTGACCAGTATAAGTTCCATCAATATTAGTTGGTTGAGCCTCAGGCGCATTCTGTGAAGAACTTGTCGTTGCCCGGTTTGTATTTTCTGTGGAAGATGAAGCAGCAGATTGTGATTGCTGAGTTTGTTGTGTTTGCGGTTGAGCTGCTGGTTGTTGAACCTGTTGAACTCTTTGTGAACAAGCTACTAAGAGACTAAGACTTACTAAAGTGGTCAACTTATCTGCTCATGCCCCAGTATGTGGCTCCGTACTTCTGAGATAAAATAGAGAGACCCTGTAATGAATAACAAGTCCTTGGTATCGGCTCTTTCTTCAAAACTGCTGATAAATTCTCGGTAAGAGGGAATTACATGGTAACCTGTTACATCTGTCTCGTCCAGAGAACCTTGATAGTCAAAACCAGTCACCTTGAGTTCCACCTGAGTCAAATTTTCAGTCAGATAACCTAACATCCCTTGATAATCCTTACGTTTCAAGGCTCCAAATAGGATTTGAGGATGATATCCTTCCCGCTCTTTTTCTTTGATAAACTCAACCAAGCGAGTCAAGGCAGGAAGGTTATGAGCACCATCCAAGTAAATCTGAGGACGAATACGCTCCAAACGGCCAGCCCAATGGGTCTTCTCCAAAGCCTGTCTTACAACCTGCTCATCAACAACTTCCTTTCTTTCTCCCATAAAAAGAAGAAAAGTTTGCAACGCCAAGGCCGCATTTTCCTGCTGATAAGTTCCTTCCAATCCTATTTTCAACTGCGAAAAAGTTCCCAAAGAACTTGAAAAATCACCATTCAGCATTGAAAAATCCTGACCTGCCTGATAAAGGTCAACAGCTAAAGATTCGGCTTTTTTCTGACATACAAGCCTAGCTTCTGAAGGCAACTTAGCAATCACTGCCTTTTTACCAGCCTTAAAAATACCAGCTTTCTGCTCTGCGATTGCTGCTATACTGTCACCCAGAGTCTCCTGATGGTCAAGTCCGATGGAGGTAATGACAGCAATCTCTCCAGTTACCACATTGGTTGTGTCAAGTAAGCCACCAATTCCCACTTCTAGTAGAACCAAATCCACCTCTTGCTCTCTAAAATAAAGAAAAGCAATCAAGGTCAGCAATTCAAAAAAGGACAACTGGTCATGAGTTTGCAGAAGCATTTTTTCCATCTCCTTGACCTGCTCAGCCAAACGGATGAAGTCTGTGTCTGCTATAGGTTGCCCATTAATGCAGATTCGATCATTAATAGAGACGATATGAGGGGAGGTAAAGGTCGCAACTTTTTTGCCATGTCCCATAAATAACTCCCTCATAAAAGCAATGGTAGATCCTTTTCCATTAGTTCCTGTTACGTGGATAATAGGATAAGACTTCTCGGGATTCCCCAACAAATCCACTGCTTGCTGCATTCGGCCTAAACCTGACCTAAAATTCAAACCAATCCGACTATGAAGCCATTCTTCCACTTCAAACATACACATCTCCTTGACAAAAGTCTAATCAATTATCTAGTAAAATTCCGTAGATAACAAAAAATGAGGTCAGGATTTTCGTCCCGACCTCTTACCTGGTTAGCTAATCACTAGCTACTATGAAGTTAACGTGGGGTAAAAACATCCACTGGATATGCCTGCGTTTCTATTTTCTAGCGCAGGGCTAAACACGTCCACTGGACGTGTTTACTCCTCCATAAAGCTGTTGAAGACTTCTTCAATCATGTTCCATTCGTCTTCTGAGTCTTCTGGGATTGGTTGCAATTCACCTTCTGTTCCATCTTCGTTTTCGATGAATGAGTAAGCTTGGATTTCAACTTGTCCGTCTTCGTCTTCTTCTGCGTTAACTGGCACTAGAAGAACATAGTTTTTACCAAATTCTTCTTTTCCGTCAATGGTCAAAAGGATTTCAAACAAGGTTTCATTTCCTTGCTCATCTACTAGTGTGATTAGTTCACGTTCTTCGTGGTCGTGGTTATGATCGTGTGACATAGCCTCTCCTTTATATTAAAATTTTCTATCTAAATAATTTTGTAAAATCAGCTGAGCTGCTAACTTATCAATGACTTTCTTGCGCTTGTTACGGCTAATATCTGCTTGTTCAATCAACATGCGCTCTGCGGCAACTGTTGTCAAGCGTTCATCTTGATAGTCTACTGGTAAACCAAAAAGCTCTTCTAGCTTTGCTCCGTATGCTTGACTAGCTTCCACGCGCGGTCCGCTTGTATTGTTCATGTTTTTAGGCAAACCCACTACAAATCGTTCCACCTTATAAGTATCAACCAACTCCTTAACGCGGTCAAAACCAAATTGGCCTTGCTCCTCATTGATTTGGATGATTTCAAGTCCTTGAGCTGTAAAACCGAGCGGATCACTGATGGCCACCCCTACCGTTTTTGAACCGACGTCCAATCCCATAATTCTCATAGGTTACAGATCGACTCCTTGTCCTTTAAGGTAGTAGCGGACCAATTCCTCAACGATTTCATCACGCTCATACTTACGGATTTGATTTCGTGCATTATTATAACGAGGAACGTAGGCAGGGTCTCCACTCAATACGTAGCCTACGATTTGGTTAATTGGGTTGTAGCCCTTATCGTTCAACGAAGCATAGACATCAGTCAAAGTTTCGCTAATTTCTTTTTTATTGGAATCGTCCAATTTAAAACGTACTGTTTCTTCAGTAAATCCCATTCTAACACCCTCTTTCCTTAGAATAGTACCATTATAGCATAATTCCTTACGTTCTACAATTCAGGCAGTCTATTTATTTGGATTTTCTACTGTTCTGTCGCGCCATTTGCCAATCTGTCTGAAATATATTTGCTTGGTTCATTCTTCAAGAGATTTTCTAAACCAATGTTCTTCAAATATTCCAACTGAGAAGCCTTTTTGACGTCCAAAACTTGAAAATCATAACTAGTCGTTGTTTGAAGTTCTGTTGCACTCAATAGTTTAGTTTCAAGCTTAAATCCTGCTAATTTACGAGCTTCTACGATGGATTCGTCTTTCTCTTCCGCCTCGAGAAGAGCTTTTTGAGTTTCTTCCACTCCATGTTGGTCAATATAGGTTTTCAACTCATCAGAGACTGGACGCTTTTGTTGAATGCTTAAGCTCAAAAAAGTCTTGTCTTTGTAAGTAATGGTTTGAGTTTGCTGGCTGCCATCATCTGATTTCGGCAAAACCAAAGTCTTGGTTACAACTGTATTCTTCTCAGCATTTTCAATAACTGGCAATGCCGACTGAAGCGTATCCTTTTCTGTTTTTGTAGCTGGTCCAGTTTCTTTTTTCTGTCCACAACCAACCAGGACAAAAAGGAAAGCTAGACTAACAAGAACAATTTTTTTCATTTCTTCCTTCTTTCTTTTTTCTTTTTTAAATTAAAATAAGACTGGGAGTTGCTCCCAGCCTTGATGTTTATAGAGCTGCACGCAAACGTGCTTCTGCATTTTCTACATTACGGACAGAGCGTGGTAGGAAGGCACGAATATCGTCTTCCTTGTAGCCAACTTGTAGGCGTTTTTCATCCACAAGAATTGGGCTCTTTAAAATTCTCGGTGTTTCCATAATCAGATTGAGGACTTCATTGACACTCAAATCTTCAATATCCACTCCAAGGGCTTTGGCATAGCGATTTTTAGACGAAACGATGCTGGCTATTCCGTTATCTGTTTTTGTCAGAATATCCAGTAATTCTTCTCGCGTAATTCCTTCTTTACCAAGATTTTGTTCTTTATAACTTAACTGGTGGGCATTGAGCCAGGTTTTTGCTTTTTTACAGCTAGTACAACTTGAGACTGTATAAATTTTAATCATGTACCTACCCCTTTCGCTACATGTTACTATCAGTTTAGTCTATTATACCATAAAAAACATCCGACTTGCGACCTATTTTTAAATTTTTTTGACTTTTTTCGTCATTTTCGTACTTTTTTCTTGACAAAATGAAATTTACAGCCATTCTTGATATTTCTTGATATAGATTTTTTTCACAATTGTCACGCTAATCATATACAAAATAATGATGAAAAGTAAAAAGATGAAATAAATCGATTTTAAAGGAGTTAGATGGAGAAGGCTAGCTAGTGGACTGTAGGGAAGGAAGGTCACAAAGGCTGCAGCCAATAAGGTTGTCACAAGGACTAGCCAAGCTGGACGACTTTGTAAAAAGGGAATTTTAGCTGAACGCAGCATATGGATAACCATGGTCTGTGACCACATGGACTCGATAAACCAACCTGTCTGAAACAAGACAATAAATCCTACGGCAGACTCCGCTCCATGGACATAGGCTTGACCTGTCGTCATGGGTACAATGATAAAATAGAGCAAACTGAAGGTCAAAATATCAAAGGCAGAAGAGATAGGCCCCATCCAAACCATGAAACGTGTGATGGACTTGGCTTCCCAAGTATGCGGATTTCTCAAAAAATCTTTATCCACCTTGTCAAAAGGCAAGGCAATACAAGACAAATCATAGACTAGATTTAGTATAATCAAATGGACTGGTGCCATTGGTAAAAATGGCAAAAAGATTCCAGAGACCAATAGGGATAAGATATTTCCAAAATTAGAACTCACTGTCATTTTGATATATTTAGTCATATTGGCATAGACCTTACGCCCTTCAACAAGTCCTTTTTCAAGCACCATGAGATCCTTATCAAGTAGGATAACATCAGCTGTTTCTTTGGCAATATCTACTGCTGTATCAACAGAAATCCCCACATCTGCTACTTTCATAGAAGGAGCATCATTGATTCCATCTCCCATATAGCCGACAGCATGACCATTAGCCTTAAATTGCAAAATAATCCTTGCTTTTTGGTCAGGAGAAAGTTTGGCAAAGACTGTTACCTCCTCTACGGCTTGGGCCAATTCTTGATCACTCATCTGATCAATTTCAGACCCCAGCAGCATTTGATTGATATCCAAACCAACCTTTTCACAGACTGCTTGGGTAACTTTTTCGTTGTCTCCCGTCAAAATCTTTGTTTGAACTCCATGTTCTAACAGAGCCTTAATTGCTGGTGCTGCAGATGGTTTTGGTGGATCTAGAAAGGCTAAATAACCAGTTAGAATCATATCCCCTTCGTCATCAACTGTATAAGCATGATCTTCCCTCAAACCTGACTTATAAGCCACTCCCAAGACACGCAAACCTTGTTGATTGAGTTGTCTGACTTCTGCTAATATTTCCTCTCTAATAGCATCTGTCAAGGAAGTGATCACTCCATGGTATTCCGCATGACTGGAAATCGTCAACATTTCCTCTAAGGCACCCTTGGTCACTAAACTAACCACTTCGTTCTCATCCTTAACGATGACACTCATCCGTCTACGTTCAAAATCAAAGGGCAATTCATCTATTTTTTGAAAGGTTTGAGCCAGATTTTGCAAGAGGGCGTGTTCTTTTGCTTCCTTTTCAGTCCGTTTGATGATGGCTCTGTCCATCAAATTTTTCAAGCCAGTTTGAAAATAAGAATTGAGATAAGCTCGTCTCAAGACAGTCAAATCCAAGCGTCCGTGGATGTCCAAGGGATATTCTAGAACGATTTCATCTTGGGTTAGAGTTCCTGTCTTATCTGTACACAAAATATCAATCGCCCCTAAGTCCTGTATGGCATTGAGTTTCTTGATAACCACTTTTTCCTTAGCCATGATAATAGAACCTTTTGCTAGACTGGCCGTGATAATCATAGGAAGCATCTCAGGTGTCAGCCCGACACCCACACTCAAGGCAAATACGCCAGCTTCCAGCCAGTCGCCATCTGTTAAACCATTGGACAAGAAAACGATGGGCACCATGACCAACATCAAACGGATCAAGAGCCAAGAGATACTATTCATCTCTCGTTCAAACGAAGTGGGCTCGTCATAGGTGTTCAAAGTCTGCTCAATGGCCCCCATCATGGTATCATCACCAACCGCCAAAACCACAGCCTTGGCACTACCAGACAAGACATTGGTTCCCATAAAAGCCAAGGATTCGGCTTCGAGAAGACTATCAGATTGTTGAACTGTTGCCTTGGTCAAGGCCAATTTTTCAACAGAATCACTTTCGCCTGTCAAGCCAGACTGTTGTACAAAGAAATCGCGCGACTCAAATAAAAGAAGATCTGCTGGAATCATGTCTCCAGCGCTTAATTTAACCACGTCACCTACTACCAAATCATCGATAGGTACTTCTTGGATTTCTCCTTGACGAATGACTGTCGCTGTGTTGACAATCATTTTTGAAAGATTGGTGGCTGCCTTGTCACTGCGGAGTTCTTGGACAAATCGAATGCCTCCAGAAATGAGAACTAGGACAACAATGATAATGGAAGTCGTCGGATCCTCTTGACCTGGTTTTGCCAACCAGACATTGGTCACTAAGGAAATCACGGCGATAACCAGCAAGATGATTGTAAAAGGATTGATAATCGATTCGTAAATCTTTTTCAAAATCGAATCTTCTTGACCTTTGGTAATGGTGTTTTCGCCATATAGGTCACGATTTTTCTCCACCTGCTCCTCAGTCAAGCCTGTTAGGCTTGTCTTATAAAAAGATAGAGTTTCGTTTAAAGATGTCTGAATAGCTGTTGCTAATCTTTCTTTTGTAGTTTTCATTTGTCTCTCCTATCTGTATGAATGATGTGTTTCATACACAGAGACCAATCACTTTATAAGGGCAGAACGACACAAATCAGCGATTGGCTGTGTATGTGCGGTTCCGGATGGTCGTCAATTTGCATCGTTTATCTCCTTTCTTTGATTTAAACAGTAGAAAATCCCACCATAAAATGGCAGGATTAAAAAACTAATTATCTGTTTTTCGTTCAAGCTTTAACTCCATAGGGCAATGTAATGAGCTTAGTCTTGGCCTTCGCGACCAGGACTGTTGACCAACGAGTAGTGTCTCCACTGCTTTGCGGTAGTCATCCGTATCCCTATGGTAGCCTCACCTACCGTTTTCGTCTTTCAGTATAAACCTTTAAAATTTAAAAGTCAATCATTTGAGTTGTTTAACTCTTAAATAACTATCAACTCTTTTGGAGCTAAGGTCAACAATTCACAACCTGTCTCTGTAATCAGGATATCATCCTCGATACGAACGCCATATTTTCCTTCGATATAGATACCTGGTTCATCGGTCAAGGCCATACCTGCCTTAATAGTTTCTGTAGAAGTTTGGCTAAAGTAAGGCTCTTCATGGATATCCAGCCCAATACCGTGTCCGATACCGTGGGTAAAGTAGTCGCCATAGCCTGCCTCGATGATAATATCACGAGGAATTTTGTCAAAGTCTCGGAAACCTAATCCTGCCTTAGCCTGGTCAATCAAGGCTTGGTTGGCTTTCAAAACCGTATTGTAAATCTCTGCTTGCTCGTCGCTAACATGCCCTAGATAGATAGTCCGTGTCATATCACTGACATAGTGGTCATAAAGGCAACCGAAGTCCATTGTAATGGCTTCTCCTAGCTCCACTGGTTTGTGCATAGGATGGGCATGGGGTTTAGAAGAATTGATACCGCTAGCTAGAATCGTATCAAAAGATAAGCCAGATGCTCCCAACTCACGCATGCGGAAGTCAAGGAAGTTGGCAATCTCAATTTCAGTCTTTCCTGGCTTAATAAAGTCAAGCGCATCGCGGAAAGCTTGGTCTGAGATAGAACAAGCCTTGCGAATAGCTGCAATCTCCGCTTCATCCTTAATCATTCGAAGACCTTCGACAAACTGAGTTTGTGGAAGCAAGTCAATTCCTTCAAAGGCGGCCTGCATACGATGATAATAAGAAACTGAAATCTCATCTTCAAAACCAATTCGAGACAAACCCATGTCCTTGACAATGCCTGCAATGACAGCCAATTCATCACGGTCAGCCACAATCTCAAAACCACTGGTTTCTTGCTTAGCTGCAACGATATAGCGAGAATCTGTCACCAGGACCTGACGGTCACGGCTGATGAAGACTGTTCCGTTTGAGCCCCAAAAACCAGTCAAATAATAGACGTTTTTAAGGTTATTGATGATGATGCCATCTAGTTCTTTTTCTTGCATTTTAGCTAGAAATGCTTGTACGCGTTTATTCATGATGTAACTTTCCTTTCAAATACTGTCCTGTGTAGCTGGCTTCGTTAGCAGCTACTTCTTCTGGAGTTCCTGTTGCGATGATGGTTCCACCACCGACACCGCCCTCAGGTCCCAAGTCGATGATATGGTCTGCCGTCTTAATAACATCTAGATTGTGCTCGATAACAAGGACTGTATTGCCATCGTCGACAAAGCGAGCTAAAACCTTGAGCAAGCGAGCGATATCCTCAGTATGAAGCCCTGTCGTCGGCTCATCCAAAATATAGAAAGATTTTCCTGTTGATCGTTTGTGGAGTTCACTAGCCAACTTCATACGCTGGGCTTCTCCCCCAGAAAGGGTGGTAGCTGGTTGCCCTAGCGTTACATATCCCAGTCCCACATCCTTGATGGTCTGAAGTTTACGTTGAATTTTCGGAATATGTTGGAAGAATTCCACCGCATCGTTGACAGTCATATCCAAGACCTGCGAGATATTTTTTTCCTTGTAGTGGACTTCTAGGGTTTCACTGTTGTAGCGGGTTCCGTGGCAAACTTCACAAGCCACGTAAACATCTGGCAAGAAGTGCATCTCAATCTTGATGATCCCATCACCTGAGCAGGCTTCACAACGACCACCCTTGACGTTGAAACTGAAACGCCCCTTCTTGTAGCCTCGAATCTTGGCTTCATTTGTTTGAGCAAAAAGGTCACGTATATCGTCAAAAACTCCTGTATAGGTAGCCGGGTTAGACCTTGGCGTTCGTCCAATTGGACTCTGGTCAATGTCAATCAAGCGGTCTACATGCTCAATCCCTGTAATCTTTTTAAACTTACCAGGCTTATCTGAATTACGGTTGAGCTTCTGGGCAATAGCTTTTTTGAGGATGCTGTTGATTAAGGTTGATTTCCCTGAGCCCGACACACCTGTCACTGCGATAAATTTTCCTAGTGGGAAGCGAGCTGTGACATTTTGCAGGTTGTTCTCACGCGCTCCTGTCACTTCGATAAAACGTCCATTTCCTACACGGCGCTCGTCTGGTACTGGAATGGCACGTTTGCCTGACAAGTACTGGCCTGTGATAGACTTGCTGTTGCGAGCAACCTGTTTAGGCGTACCTGCGGCAACAATCTCCCCACCAAATACTCCCGCACCAGGACCAACGTCAATCAGATAATCAGCCTCACGCATGGTATCTTCGTCATGTTCCACTACTATGAGAGTATTACCCAAATCACGCATCTTTTTGAGACTGGCAATCAGACGGTCATTGTCCCTCTGGTGAAGACCGATTGACGGCTCATCCAAAATATAGAGGACACCTGATAGGTTAGAACCAATCTGAGTTGCCAAGCGAATACGCTGACTCTCACCACCCGAAAGGGTTCCTGCCGAACGTGACAGAGTCAGATAATTAAGACCCACGTTATTAAGGAAGGTCAAACGATCCTTGATTTCCTTGAGAATAGGCCGAGCAATGATGGCTTCATTTTCAGACAAGGTCAGCTGACTCACCAACTCCAAATGGTCTGCGATAGACAAATCTGAGATTTCACCGATATGTGGTCCTTGCTCGCCACCCACACGGACAGACAAAGCCTGATCATTGAGACGATAGCCGTGACAAGTTCCGCAGGTCAGCTCATTCATGTAGAGACGCATCTGGGTGCGCGTGTAATCACTGTTAGTTTCATGGTAACGGCGCTTGATATTATTGACAACTCCCTCAAAAGGAATATCGATGTCGCGCACGCCACCAAATTCATTTTCATAGTGGAAATGGAATTCCTTGCCATCCGAGCCGTAGAGAATCAAGTTTTTATCTTCTTCTGACAAGTCCTCAAAGGGCTTATCCATATCCACCCCAAAGGCTGTCATGGCCTGCTCTAGCATATTTGGATAGTAGTTAGATGAGATAGGATTCCAAGGCGCCAGCGCTCCTTCACGCAAAGTCTTGCTGGTATCAGGAACCACCAAGTCAACATCCACCTCCAGCTTGATGCCCAAACCATCACACTCACTACAAGAACCAAAGGGAGCATTGAATGAGAAGAGACGTGGCTCTAACTCTGGAACAGTAAAGCCACAAACTGGACAGGCATAATGCTCAGAGAAAAGCAACTCAGAATCGTCCATGGTATCAATAATCACATAACCTTCTGCGATACGAAGGGCTGCCTCAATGGAATCAAAGAGACGGCTACGAATGCCCTCCTTGATAACAATACGGTCAACCACGACATCGATATTGTGTTGCTTGCTCTTAGATAACTCTGGCACTTCGGTCACATCATAGACTTCCCCATCCACTCGGACGCGGACATATCCATCTTTCTGAATCTTTTCAATGACGCTCTTGTGTTGTCCTTTTTTCTTGCGGATGACAGGGGCTAAAATCTGCAAGCGCTGGCGTTCTGGCAATTCCAAGACCTTATCCACGATTTGCTCTACAGAAGAGGCCTTGATAGCCCCGTGCCCGTTGATACAGTAAGGCGTCCCCACACGTGCGTAGAGGAGACGCAGATAGTCATTGATTTCAGTCGTGGTTCCCACCGTCGAACGAGGATTTTTACTAGTCGTTTTCTGGTCAATGGAAATAGCTGGGCTGAGACCATCAATGGCATCTACATCTGGTTTTTCCATATTCCCCAAGAATTGGCGAGCGTAGGCTGACAAACTCTCCACATAGCGACGTTGTCCCTCCGCATAGAGGGTATCAAAGGCCAGACTGGATTTCCCTGAACCTGACAAACCTGTCACGACAACCAACTTGTCTCGCGGAATCTCCACATCAATATTTTTTAAATTATGGGCACGCGCCCCATGAATAACAATTTTATCTTGCATCTTTGTTCTTTCTAGTCCATTATTGCTTACCATTATACCAAAAAAAGTGAGATTCTATTACCCAAAAGGCCGATTTTATAGTATAATAGTACGGTGTGAAAAAATCTGAAAAATGAGAAAGGATAAGGGATATGAAACAAGTTTTTCTCTCTACAACAACTGAATTTAAAGAGATCGATACGCTTGAACCGGGTACTTGGATCAATCTCGTCAATCCGACTCAAAATGAATCACTGGAAATCGCTAACGCCTTCGATATCGATATTGCCGACCTTCGAGCACCGCTCGATGCGGAAGAAATGTCTCGTATTACCATTGAAGACGAGTACACCCTGATTATCGTTGACGTGCCGGTCACAGAAGAAAGAAATAACCGCACCTACTACGTAACCATCCCGCTTGGTATTATCATTACCGAGGAAACCATTATCACTACGTGTTTGGAACCATTACCGGTCCTCGATGTCTTTATCAACCGTCGATTGCGTAATTTCTACACTTTCATGCGTTCGCGTTTTATCTTCCAGATTCTCTATCGCAATGCAGAGCTTTACCTAACAGCCCTTCGTTCGATTGACCGTAAGAGTGAACAAATCGAAAGTCAACTGCATCAATCAACTCGTAATGAAGAATTGATTGAGCTGATGGAATTGGAAAAAACCATCGTCTATTTCAAGGCTTCCCTCAAAACAAATGAGCGTGTGATTAAAAAATTGACCAGCTCAACCAGCAATATCAAGAAATACCTTGAAGACGAGGACCTGCTTGAAGATACCCTGATTGAAACCCAACAGGCCATCGAGATGGCAGACATTTATGGAAACGTCTTGCACTCTATGACAGAGACCTTCGCCTCTATCATTTCCAACAACCAGAACAACATCATGAAAACCTTGGCCCTTGTGACCATCGTCATGTCCATCCCAACCATGGTCTTTTCTGCCTACGGGATGAACTTTAAGGATAATGAAATCCCCCTAAACGGCGAGCCAAATGCCTTCTGGTTAATCGTCTTTATCGCCTTTGCTATGAGTGTCTCGCTCACTCTCTATCTCATCCATAAAAAATGGTTCTAAGAGGAGTTCCTATGTCTCAGATTGATCTACAAAAATTAACAAAGAAAAACCAAGAGTTTGTCCACATCGCTACCCAACAATTCATCAAAGATGGGAAAACAGACGCTGAAATCAAGACTATTTTTGAGGAAGTTATTCCCCAAATCCTTGAGGAGCAAGCCAAAGGTACGACTGCTCGTTCCCTCTACGGCGCACCGACCCACTGGGCACACAGCTTCACTGTCAAGGAACAATATGAAAAAGAGCATCCAAAAGAAAATGATGATCCAAAACTCATGATTATGGACTCAGCTCTTTTCATCACTAGCCTCTTTGCCCTCGTCAGCGCCCTCACAACTTTCTTTGCGGCAGATCAAGCTTTCGGCTATGGATTGATTACCCTCCTCTTAGTTGGACTGGTCGGAGGATTTGCCTTCTACTTGATGTACTACTTTGTTTACCAATACTATGGACCAGATATGGACCGCAGTCAACGTCCACCTTTCTGGAAATCTGTACTAGTTATCCTAGCTTCTATGTTCCTTTGGTTGCTTGTCTTCTTTGCAACAAGCTTCCTACCAGCTAACCTTAACCCAGTACTTGCTCCATTGCCGCTGGCTATTATCGGAGCAGCCCTCCTAGCCCTTCGCTTCTATCTCAAGAAACGCTTGAATATCCGTAGCGCAAGTGCAGGACCAACACGTTATTAAGAGAACGATAAAAGCAACTGCAGATGCGGTTGCTTTTTCACTTACTTTTTTTGATTTTAAAGCATTCTTCTGAAATCCCACATGGTTTTCTCTCATCTTTTATGATAAAATAGGCTCAATCAATTTCTAGGAGGAAGAAATATGGTTTCTACTATTGGTGTTGTTAGTTTATCTAGTGGCATTATCGGAGAGAACTTTGTCAAACACGAAGTGGACTTGGGTGTTCAACGTCTCAAGAACCTGGGACTCAATCCTACCTTTTTGCCTCATTCGCTAAAAGGATTAGACTTTATCAAGGACCATCCTGAAGCTCGTGCAGAGGATTTGATTCATGCCTTTTCTGATGATAACATTGACATGATCCTATGCGCCATCGGTGGAGACGATACCTATCGCTTACTACCTTATCTTTTTGAAAATGACCAACTACAAAAGGTTATCAACCAAAAAATATTTCTTGGCTTCTCAGATACAACCATGAACCATCTCATGTTGCATAAACTAGGTGTTAAAACTTTTTATGGTCAATCCTTTTTAGCAGACATTTGTGAATTGGACAAAGAAATGCTAGCCTATAGCCTTCACTACTTTAAAGAATTGATTGAGACAGGAAGAATCTCAGAAATTCGCCCTAGCAATGTTTGGTATGAGGAACGAACTGATTTTAGTCCCAAAGCTCTGGGGACACCTCGTGTCAGTCATACAAATACTGGTTTTGAGTTGTTACAAGGAACTGCCCAGTTCGAGGGGAAAATCCTCGGTGGTTGCCTCGAATCCCTCTACGATATCTTTGACAACTCTCGATACGCAGATAGCACGGAGCTCTGCCAAGAATACAAACTTTTCCCTGACTTGTCAGACTGGGAAGGAAAGATCCTCTTGCTAGAGACAAGCGAAGAAAAGCCTGAGCCGGAAGACTTCAAAAAGATGTTACAAACTTTAAAGAACACTGGTATATTCAAGGTCATCAGCGGACTCTTGGTCGGGAAACCTATGGATGAAACTTTCTATGACGACTATAAAGAGGCACTATTGGATATCATTGACAGCAATATTCCAATTGTCTATAATCTGAATGTCGGCCACGCAACTCCGAGAGCAATTGTCCCCTTCGGAGTCCATGCCTATGTAGATGCACAGGAGCAAGTCATTCGCTTTGACTATAACAAAAAATAAATAGTGTCTCTATTTTTGTGCTTTTGTATTCGTTTTCGTTACAATTTGTATCTGAATTTATTGCATTTCGCTAATTTCTATGATATCCTTTTGAAGGAGGTGTATATGACAAAACAAAAAATTAATCGAATCGTAGGTTCTATTGGTGCCTTTATTGGAATCATAGTATTTATTGCCTACATTCCTCAAATTATCGCCAATTTACAGGGAAATAAAGCTCAACCATTTCAACCTTTATCAGCTGCTATATCTTGCTTAATCTGGGTTATTTATGGATGGACAAAAGAACCTAAAAAGGATTGGATACTAATCATTCCAAATTCAGCTGGTGTTATTTTAGGTGGAATCACTTTTTTGACTTCACTTTAACAAATCTAATAGTATGTATAAAAAGCTGAGATGAGTTTCTCAGCTTTTTCTCTATTCTCAAATAATTAAACGCTACACTCACTAACTTACGCTTTTCCATTCACAATCATTCTCGTGGTCATCAACTAGACCTGCAGCCTGTAGAAAAGACAAGACAGCGACTGGGCCTGTGAACTTGAAACCTCTTTTTTTGAGATCTTTGGCTAATTTCTCAGACAAGGGTGTTTTAGCTGGTGCTTGACGATAATCGGGAACATCGTTAACGACAGTTTTCCCCTCAACAAAAGACCAAAGATAGGCATCAAAAGAGCCACATTCTGCCTGTAACCGTAGAAAGGCTTGGGCGTTAGCGCGTGTAGCAAAAATCTTGGCTCTGTTTCGGATGATGGCTGGATTCTCCAGCAAGTTTTCCAATTCGGTGTCGGTCATCTCTGCGACCGCTTGAATTTGATAGCCATGAAAGGCTTCTCGGAAAGCTTGGCGTTTGTTTAGTACCGTTTCCCAAGACAGGCCTGCCTGATAGGTTTCCATACACAACAACTCAAACAATGCTTGGTCATCATGGAGAGGCTGCCCCCACTCCTCATCATGATAGGCAATGTAGAGCTGATTGGTCATCTTGACCCACGAACAACGTTTTGTCATGCTCTGCTCCTATTTGACCAACATTTTAAGGGCCGACTTGATATAGTTCTCAGCTGTATCTGTCGTTCCTTCAAAGAATTTCTTGATTTTCTTGAGCTCGGTTGCCTTGTAGCCCAGAGCCAACATTGCCTCCATAGCTTCTTCCAATTCTTGGTTTTCAGCGCTAGCTTGCACTGCCACTTTGGCAGGAAGATCATCTCCTGCAACTACTACCTTACCTTCCAAGTCCAACACCATCTGTTGGGCTGTTTTCTTGCCAATTTTAGGGAACTTAGTTAAGTAGGTGATGTTCTTGGTTTCAATGGCTTGAACCAAGCCAGCATTGTCATCAGCAGCGATAATAGCAAGAGCTGATACAGGACCAATCCCAGATACCGAAATCAGACTGAGAAAGAGCTTTTTCTCGTCTTCTGAGCGAAATCCATAAAGCAGATGGGCATCCTCACGCACAACCTGATGCACATAAATTTGAGCTTCTTGATTGACCTGTCCTGAGTAGGCATAAGGATTGGCCACATGCAGGATATAACCAATACCGTTGGTTTCAAGAACAATGTATTTGGCAGTAATTTTGGTAATAATTCCTTTTAAATATTCGTACATAGTTTTCCTTTTAGTTTAATATTTCCCCAGCTCACGGAGACTGGTGTGATTTTCCTGAATACGTCGGAACATCTTTTCCATATCCGACTTGGTAAAATGCACCAAAACAGGACGTCCGTGGGGACAGTTATAGGGATTGTCACATTGAGAGAGCTGATAAAGGAGCTGTCTAGCCGAATGGTCATCGATACGATGGTTGGCCTTGATAGATCGCTTGCAGGACATCATGATGGCTAGCTCTGCTCGGTATTTCTTGATCGAAACTTCCTTGGTCAAGAGTAGCATGTCACACATTTCATAGATGCCTGACTCGATTTCCTCCTCTGCCATCCAAATAGGATGTTCACGTAGGATAAATTGATTCTCTCCGTACTCTGCTAGAAAGACTCCAACTTCCTCTAAAAGAGGCATTCTTTCCTTGAGACGAAGGGTATCATCTGCTGGAAATTCAAAGATGTAAGGTACTAGGAGTTGTTGCTGACTCTGGTCAACATTGCCAATGCTTTCACGGTACTCCTCGTACTTAACCCGTTCCTGAGCCGCATGCTGGTCTATGATGTAAAGTCCATCTCGCCCTTGGGCAAAGAGATAAGTCCCGTGCATTTGCCCGAAAAATTCCAACTCTGGGAAGCTTGAAGATTCTTCTCGCTCCAGCTTGTCATAAGCCTTATCCAGACTGGTTAAATCTAGCTCTGGGTGATCTAGCTGGTCGTAGTTAGCAGGCTTTCTCTCTGCAAAATGCAGTTTTGCTGGTTTGGTCAGCTGATCCAAGGTTTCCTTGGCAAATAAAGTTAAATCCTGTCCTTCATCAGTCAATTCTACCTGATAATCAGCTACTTCAGCTTGACTAGGTCTTGTCGGCTCAGTTTTCTCATAGTAGAGCGTATTTTCTTTGAGTGGAAGAATGGTTTGCTCCACCTTCTCACGATTGCGCACAGTCGATTTGGCAAGATTTTCCAAGGCATCTGGAATCAAGGTTTGTTCCTTGAGACTATTTGCAATAGCTTCTGAAACTAGGGTCATCAGTTCTTTTTCCTTGGAAATCCGCACTTCTTGCTTGGTTGGATGCACATTGACATCCGCTAGATAAGGGTCGATATGAATGTGAATGACAGCCAGTGGAAAACGGCCTACCATGAGCTTACTGCCATAACCGTCAAGAATAGCACGATTGAGTAAAAAGTTCTTGATATAACGGCCATTGATGAAGAGACTGATATAGTTGCGGTTGGCTCTAGTTAACTCAGGCAAGGACACAAAGCCAGAAATTTCGAAATCAAGGTCAGAATTTTCAATTTCAATCATCTTCTTGGCACTCGCCAAACCGTAAATCCCTGCGATAGCTTGGCGCAGTTGACCAGTCCCTGCTGTTCGCGTCATTTCCTTGCCATCACTAATCAAACTAAAAGAAATCTCTGGATGGGCCAAGCCCAGACGGTTGACAATATCAATGATATGAGACAACTCCGCCTGCTGACTCTTCATATACTTGAGGCGGGCAGGCGTGTTGAAGAAGAGATCCTCTACACAAACCTTGGTTCCCACAGGACTGGTCGCTGGGATGATTTCTTCTACTTCTCCTCCACGCGCGACTAGCTTGGTTCCGTGACTTGCACCCTCAACTGCTGTCAAAAGAGTTAAAACGCTGACGGATGCGATAGACGGCAGAGCTTCACCACGAAAACCAAGCGTCCGAATCCGAAAGAGGTCTGCTTGATTTTTTATTTTACTGGTCGCATGGCGACGCAGGGCTAATTCTACTTCATCGTGGGCAATTCCATGACCATTATCTGTGATTTGAATTTTCTTGAGACCTGCTTCCTCAATCTCAATGATAATCTGACTAGAGCCCGCGTCAATGGCATTTTCTACCAACTCTTTGACCACACTGGCAGGACGTTCAATGACCTCTCCTGCCGCGATCTGGTTTGCCAGCACCTCTGGCAATTCAATAATATGAGACATTTTTCAGCCCCTTTCTGTATCTGTTTTCCTAGAAATTGATTAGTGCTATTATACCACATTTCAGATAGGACAGAAAAGTAAGCACCACATAGGAGCCAAATCCCTCCACATAGACAAAGTCCCTTGCAAGGGGCTGAAAAATAGTGTTTAATAAAGATATACAGGAAGTGATCACAACCTTGTATAACTAAAAAGGAGAGAAATTTATGAAAGTAGAACTACAGATTAGTGAAACTTACAAGGAGGAAAAGCTGATTATCCAAGCACCTCAAGAGACCGAAAAAGTCCAGAAAGTCATCGAGTTCGCAGAAAATCTGGACCGAACAGAAACAATCAAAGGGAAAATCGAGAATCAGGTCTATCTAGTTAAGATTGGTAAGATACAACGCTTCTATATCGAGAATCGGAAGGTTCTAGCAGAAACGGCGAGTCAGACCTACAACATTGATTTGCGACTCTATCAAGTTCTTGAACTCTTGCCAAGCAATTTTATCCAAATTTCCCAATCAGAAATCATCAATATCGATTCCATCTCTCATCTCAAGCTCACCCCCAACGGCCTAGTAGAAATTTTCTTGAAAAACGAAAGCTTCACCTACTCTTCACGCCGTTATCTAAAAACCATCAAGGAGAAATTAGAACTATGAAAAAACAAATCTTCCACGACGCAGCTACTGGTGTCCTCATCGGCCTCATCCTCTCTATCATCTTTTCACTCATTTATGCACCAAGTACCTACGCCCCGTTAAGTCCCGACTCTCTCATCGGACAAGTGATGACTCAACATCAAGTTCACGGTGCCCTGGTATTGCTCTACTGTACACTTATTTGGGCAGCCATCGGTATTCTCTTCAACTTTGGCAACCGCTTATTCAGCCGTGACTGGAGCTTGCTCCGTGCAACTCTGACCCATTTCTTCCTCATGCTGGCTGGCTTTGTCCCACTAGCAACCCTAGCAGGTTGGTTCCCCTTCCACTGGATTTTCTACCTCCAGCTCATTATCGAGTTTTCGATTGTCTACCTCATCATTTGGACTATTTCCTATAAAAGAGCATCAAAAAAAGTAGACTATATCAATCAACTCTTGAAGCATAAAAAGTAAGAACCTCATAATAAGCAAATCCGAGAAAGAAACTTCTCGGTTTTTCTTTATCCTGCTGCACCTTATACTCAATGAAAATCAAAG